>CAILUF010000147.1 GCA_903837365.1 uncultured Alphaproteobacteria bacterium
TAATTTATTCAAAAAATTCACGATTGATTAGAAATTTAATTTTAGGTTGAAATGCTGATGATTTATGGAAAAAAATAAAATAGAATCATACCTAGAGCAACTAGGTTATGCTAAGGAAGATGATTTTTACTTTAGCCTAGAAGACATTGAAAATAATTTCACTTGCCATAAAATTATCTTGCAAAAATCGTCTGAAAAAAAAGATCGTAATCTAATAAAACTTGTTATAAATATTTTAAAACTATTGGGAATAAAATTTACAGATAATCATTCATTTTCATCAACCCAAGATAATTTAAAAAAATTACCATCCAAAAAAGAATTATCAATGATTCTTGAAAATAGTAAAAACAATTTTAATTCGGATTATGACAGTATTTATTCCTTGAATAATTTGGATGATTTAAATAGGATTCAACTTAATATAAACAAGGTTAATCCAATTATTAAGCCATCATCCTTAACTTCTAATCCTCAAGGAAATGAAATTAATTCATCATCTTATTTTAAAAACATCTGGCATGACACCAAGCGCGGAAATAGCCTAAGATTCGCGAAAGGTTATGATAATAAATTTACAGAATATTTACGAGATACTCAAGCATATTTCGAAACAACAAATGAAAAAAGTCATGATTTTTTTATTGGATTTTTTTCCAAAGCCTTTCAAGAAATGGAAAAAAAAATGAGCGAAAAAGCTCAGAGTTTTTCATGGCAAGATGCTATTAACACTCTTGCAATTGCTAAGGCTTTTGGTGGTTTGTCAAATATTAAAAAAGATGGTAGAGATGAAGGCTATACAAAAATTACCGATCCAGAATTCATCACCGCAATAAGACAAAAATTTCCCGAGGTTATTGATTTTCAATCTCTTGATTCAGCAAAATTAGGTCAATATAAAATATTTTCAAAATTATATCAAAAAACCACTCAAGATATTTTAAAATCAAACAGAGGTACAAATAATCAAACTGGCTTAAGATTGACTTTTTTTCCTGATCATGCAATTGAAAGATTATTAGGAATTAAAGAAACGAAGGATAATTTTAAAGAAAATATTGCACAAAGCGCACAAATTATTGATGATTTTATTAAACCAAAACCAAAATTAATGATCGCTTCTGTTTAACATTTTAAAACTAGAGATCCTGTCGTTTCACGATTTTCTAGAGCTTTATGCGCTTTAGCAACATCCTTAAAATCATACTCGGTGATTTGTAAACGAATAATTCCACGCGCTACTGCCGAAAAAATTTCATCAGCAGAAATTGTTAATTCCGTGCGATGAGATTTATACATTGGCATCATTGGACGTGTTAAGTATAGCGAATTGGCAAACATTAAATCATGATTAATTTTTTCAATATTTCCAGCGCTTTCGCCGTATGAAACACATAATCCCATTGGCCAGAGACATTGCATTGATTTATCCAAATTATCTTTACCAATAGAATCGTAAACTATCCCAACTCCGCCATTATTAGTGATTTTAGCAACCTCATCAACAAAATTATTTTGAGAATAATTGATCACATGATCGCAACCAAAACTTTTGGCAATGGCAATTTTAGAATCCGATCCAACAGTTCCAAAAACTTCTAAACCCTGAAATTTTGCATATTGGCATAATATGTGACCAACCCCTCCGGCAACAGCATGGATAAGAATTTTTTTAGCGCGTACAGCCAAAAAAACTCGATTCAACAATGCATGCGCAAGCAAGCCTTTGAATAATGATCCTGCGACTTGCGCATCACTTAAAACATTGGGAATTTTAATTAGAAATGCTTGATTAACTGCTCTTTTTTCGCAATAACTGCCGATTCCTGCGGTAGCGTAAGCAACTCTCTGACCAACCTTGTAATCAACTACTTCGCTACCAACTTTTTCAATGTAACCACTTGCTTCAAAACCAAGAATTGCTGGCATTTTAGAAAGGCTATATTGACCACGCCGAAAACCTACATCGAAGAAATTTATGCCGATGTAATTATGTTTAACAACAACTTCATGCTTACTTGGAAGTGGATCAGCAACTTTTTCGATTTTAAAATTATTTGCTTGGCCAATTTTATTTAAAATGATTGCTTGCATTTTTTTGAAAAAATTAATTTTATGTCTGCACCAATTTCATAAAAAAAATTCTAGAATTTTGCCAAAAAATTTTTAGAAATTTTAATTAAATTTTTTAAAATTTTTTTTAGAAAATGGTAATGATCTTAATTAATAAAAACCCCAACAAAAAATGCAACATCAAAATCTTTTTGTTTTTGACATCGAAACAATTCCCGATGTTAATTCTGCTAAAAATTTACTTAATATTGACAATGCTTCGACTCAAGAAATTCGTGATCAATTGATCAAATATCATTTAGATTTAACTGATCAAAAAAATTCTTTTTTGCGTCAGCCTTTTCATCAAATAATTTCAATTAGTTTTTTACAAGCCGAAATCCAAAGAGATTTTAATGGCAATGAATTTTATCATCTTATCGATATTCGTTCAGGTGGAGATTTAGTTAGTAGCGAAGCTGATTTGGTACGAGGTTTTTTTTCGCATCTCAAAAAAAATTTTTCGCGCTTAGTCAGTTTTAACGGCCGAAATTTTGATCTTCCGGTTTTAAAATATCGCGCTATGAAACATGATATTGACGCTTCTTGGCTTTACAAAACTGGCGATAAATGGAATAATTTTAATCAACGCTACAGCCTTGATTGGCATTGCGATTTAGCGGAAGCATTCAGCGATTTTGGAGCATCTGCACGCGTGAAAATGAATGAGCTTTGCGCGGTATTTAATTTACCTGGAAAAATCGGAGTTGATGGATCGCAAGTTATGCAAATGTTTGACGATGGCAAATTAGTTGAAATTCGTAATTATTGTGAAACAGATGTTATTAATACTTATTTACTTTACCTAATTTTTCAGCATCATTGTGGAACTTTAACAACTTCTAATTTTAAAAAATGTCAAGAAAATTTACAAGAATTTTTGATTAAAAAATCACCAGAAAAACCACATTTCGCTGAGTTTTTAAATCATTGGCAAAATTAAAACTGACAAAATTACAATTTCAAAAAATTATTTTGCTTGACGATTTTTCATTTCTGCAAATTTATTTATAACATTTTTACATTTAAAAATGTTTTTAATTATGTCTAAAAGTTTATTCGTATGACGACTCGCCTCAGGGATTGCTTAGCTAAAGCTCCTAATCCCGTTCTTCGCTAAAAATAGCCATTTAGGCTATTTTTTTAACGCGAAGACCCATCGCTTTTCTCAATCAAAATAAATTTTGATTTCGAATTGTAAAAATATATTTTTTACTCCTCCCTAAATGCCTTGTAATAAGAATCGCTTATCGGTGAAAACATGTAAGAAATTAACGATCTTGAGTCAGTTAAAATAAAAACTTGCGCTGGCATTCCTGGATAAAGTTCAATTTTATTTTTTAGTTTTTTAAGATCTTTTTTAGCAATCGCAACTCGTGCTAAAAAATAGGATTCTTTGCTTTGCTCATTGATTAAAATATCTGGCGAAACGTTAATTACTTCGCCATTAATTTTAGGAATTTTTTTGCCTTTATAAGCAGTTAAAGCAACTTTGGCCTTCATGCCAATAGCAATATTGTCGATATCAATTGGTTTTATTTTTGCTTCAATGATTAACTCCTCATCTTGCGCAACGATATTCATCAACTCTGCACCACTTGGAACGACTGCTCCTAGAGTGTGATATTTTATATTCATGACTTTTCCTGAAACTGGTGCAGTTATAGCTGATCTCTTTAAGATATCCTTGGAAACCGCTAACTGATTGAATAAACCAACAATTTCCATATCGCATTCTTTAATTTGCTTAAGTATTTCTGCAAGATTTTCATTTTGATAATTTGCGATTTGCAACCTTGCTATATCTAGCTGTTCTTCAATATCGGCAATTGATTTTTGTAAATCAATTTCTCGTAAAATTGGTAAATTATTTTCTGCGACTAATGGTTTGATAAGACTTAATTCTTTTTTAAAAAGTTTATGTTTGGTTTTAGCTGATTTTAATTTTCTTTCTAGAACTTTTATTTCGCCAGATTTTTTTTCTTTTTTGGCATTGAAAAGTCGCAATTGATTAGCGATAATTTCTTGTAATTTTTCATCGTCATTTGCTGATAATTCTCTAATCTCAGAAAAAAAATTTACCAAATTTACAGTTTCCTCATTTTCCTTTTCGGCCTTAAGGCGTTCTTTTTGCAGTTGCATTGTCCATAATCTTTCTTTCAAAATCTGTTGCTCTGTTTTAGCTTTTAAATCTTGAAGATAAAATAAAACATCTCCTTGATTAACCACCTGCCCTTCTGTTACTAAAATCTGATCAATTATTCCACCTTCCAAATGCTGAATAGTTTTACGATTAAAATCCAAAACCACTATGCCTTCAGCAATTGATGCTGATTGAATTGGCAAAAATATTGCCCAAATCAAAAAAACAAAACTAAAAATTATTAAAGCTTTTAGACCTTGATTAATCGCGCTTTGCGCTATTGGTGATTTTATTTTTCCAATCATAACTCTACTCGTTTAATGCTTTGCGAGTTCTTTCCTAAAATTACACTAGCTGTGTCAAATGCTTTAATTTCGCCATCATTAAGCACCATAATTTTATCGCAAATTGATATCGCCAAAGGACGATGAGTAATAATAATCGTGGTAATTTTTTTTTCTTTGGCACGCAAGATTGCATTATTCAAAGCCGATTCTCCTTCGGAATCAAGATTGGAATTTGGTTCATCGAGAACTACAAATTTAACATCGCCATAGTAAGCGCGAGCTAATGCGATTCTTTGCTTTTGTCCTGCCGATATATTTTGAGCATCTTTTTGAATCATGGTTTCGTAACCCTGCGGAAGCGATAAAATCATTTCATGAATATTGCAAAATTTCGCAGAATTGATAATTTCTTGATCTTGAGCATGAATATTCATTCGCGCAATATTGTGCTTGACTAGACCCTTAAAAAGCTCAACATCTTGCGGTAAATAACCGATATGTTTGCCAATTTTTTCAAGATCTTGATCAAAAAGATTCGCGTCATCGATTTTGATAATTCCTGAATTTGCCTTTAAAACTCCAACCAATAATCTCGCCAAAGTA
>CAILUF010000148.1 GCA_903837365.1 uncultured Alphaproteobacteria bacterium
ATGAAGTTTTATACTTCTCGCTTCGAGTCGAAACTACTCCAGCTTGCCTCTCGACAAAATCATCAGCAACCTTCACATCATCTTTTTTAGTTAAAGAACTCGCTTCGATAGGGGATGGTTGCAATATTGTTTGAGCAAAAAAATTCTCCTCAATTGATTCTTGGGCTCGTCTTGTGTATAATCTTCTCTTAGTTTTTTTATCTCTAAAATCATGAGAGCATGAATTATCAAGACATAAGCTTTGCGATTGATTTTCAATTTGTGAGAGAAATTTTGTTAATGCGTCATCTAATTCACTTAAATGAAGCGATTCAATTTGTTTTTTTAGTTCATCTAAATTTTTCAAATTCAATTTAGAATCTTTTTTTTGCAATTCTAAATCTCCGTGAATTTGAGAAGTGGATTGCAATTGAGTTGCAACTGAAGAACCTGCAATCCAAAGGCTTGGTACAGTATCGTAAAAAAACTTTATCGTCTCATACGAAACTCCATAAACACTGTCTTTCATGTAATTAAACCATATTTTGGCAGACATTTTTATTCCTGACTCGCTTCGTCTTTCCTGGGTTTCTTCTTCCATTTTTTTACCAATCGCAACTAGCTCTGATTGTAATGCTATTTTCGCATCTTCAATTGAGATTGAAGGGGAAATAAAACTAGCTTCAGATGCTTTATTAAAAATTTTAGCAAAATTATCGCTCATATCTTTTTTGGCTGTTGATATTTTTTCGTAAACATCATTTTCTCTGATTTTTGCTGCTCTAAGTGAAGAGAACTTGCCAATGATCGATAAAACTGGAGCTGTAAGAGCTAGAATTGATGAATTTAGATTATTAAGAACTGGATTTGATTTAGCCAAATTTTGGAATTGACTTGCAATACGAGAAGTGGACATTGCCATGGAGCTAATATTTAAGAAGGTTCCAAAATGCCTTTCATTTGAACCAGCGTGAGGAATATGTTCGTGATCATGTTCGCAATCATTCCCATGTTCAGCTCTTTTTGAAAAGATTGTTTCGTGATGTTTATGATTTGAATCTAAGCAGTTATGTTTAGATTTTTTGATTTCTTGTCCATCAATTTTATTTTGAATTAAAGTTGCAATTCTTTTAAAAGCATTAGCCATTTCATCTGTAAAATGTCCAGTAAATGAGGCTTTATAGCCATTATTAGCAGTGATCGGCGAGGCAATGATTTGGGTCGCTAAGGAGATAATTTGAGAAATTTCAGCTGCAGAATTAAGTCTTGTCATTTCACTATCATCAATCTTTGTTGTGGATTCATAAATTGAAGCGCTTAAGGCTACCGCTCCAGTTGCAATCCGAATTACATCTGCAACAAGACTAAAATTTCTGTCAAGTTCTTTACTGGTTTTAGCAAATTTTGAAAGTTTTAAAATATTTTCCGATAGATCGTGATCAGGCGTTTGCTTGGCAAATTCTTCAAGAATTTTAAGAGCTTCGTCATTTTGAAATTTATTTGGATCATTGTGGCAGGTATTTGCATACATCGTTGCAAGAACCGCATAAGCAAATTCTGGGGATTTAAAAATACCTGATATTTCTTCCGCAAATCTCTCTGATATTTTTTTATTCTCATCAGATTGATTGTCTTGATTGAAGGTAATATTTGATTTCGTTTCTGCTTCAATGTTTACTTCAGGATTATTTACTGAAGGGCTATTTGATTGACTTTCTACCGCTAAGGTTATTTCGGAATTCTTTGATTCAGAAGTTTTTACTATTTGCATATTTGGTTTTAGTTTTGTATTTTTTACTTAAAAGATATATGTTATAATATAACACTGTTACAATATAACACTGCTTATAAAAATAGTATCTTTAAAAGTCAAATTTTTTAAATTTAAAAAAAAATATTTTGGCAAAATTTTGTGATTATTGATAAATTTTTGGCTATTTTTATGATTAGAATCCAATTATTTTTACCAAACAATTTAAAAAAAATAACATGAAGAAAAAGCATGATCATCTAGAGTGCAGTAAAAAAGTTATACAAAATGCCGAAAAAATTTGCCTAAAATTTTCTTTGAATCTTACACCAATTAGGAAAAAAGTTTTAGAAATAATCTCGTCAAATCATAAGCCTTCTCGAGCTTATGATTTATTGGCGAAGATAAGAGAAGCTGGATTTTCTGATAAACCTCCAACCATCTATCGAGCTTTAGATTTTTTAATTGAGAATAAAATTGTTCATAAACTCAATACTATCAATGCCTATGTTGCTTGTTTTGGTGAAGAATCAGAGGAGATTTCTTGCTTTTTAATTTGCGAAATGTGTCAAGAAATTGAGGAATTTCAAAATAAAAATTTGAGTAAAGTTTTGATCAATATTGGCAAAAAGCGAGGGATTAAAATAAAAAATCTAAACCTTGAGATTGGCTTTAAATGTAAGGAATGTAAGAATTTAAAAGCATAACTCAAGGCAAATTATTTGTAAAATAATTCCTTTTTTAATGAATGGTTAATTGTAAGATTTGATGATGAATGTTTCTGTGATTTGAATAAGCGCAGAAGATAGATAATAAAAAATAGCTGTTGTTAAAACTGGTTAATATTGAAAATGTTTGGAGTTTTAATGATTTTTTTATTTCTAAATAAAATTAAATATTTTTTATAAAACTCTAAATTTAATTTCACGATAATCTTGAATTCGATGATAATTTACCTAGAGTCAACGAGGAAGATTGTTCCGCGAGTTTTGTTGATGGTGATATTTTCCAAGCCATTTTTTAACTCATAAT
>CAILUF010000149.1 GCA_903837365.1 uncultured Alphaproteobacteria bacterium
AAAAAAGTTCTCCTCGTTGCGCAAGCACGACAAAAAATATCTCCTCGTTGCGCAAGCACGACTAGAATATCCCGTCGTTGCGCAAGCACGACAAAAAATTTCTCCTCGTTGCGCAAGCACGACAAAAAATTTCTCCTCGTTGCGCAAGCACGACAAAAAATTTCTCCTCGTTGCGCAAGCACGACTAGAATATATTTTTAGCAAGACCTTATGTTGTAACCCAAAATAATCTATTCGATAAAACTTTCTTCAATCTATGCCTTTTAAATCCATACATAGCTTGGTGTCAGTAAATTTTTTATTTTTATTTTATCTGCAACAAAAAAATAGTTGCAAATGATAATTACGAAAATATTTTTATATTATCTCTAATTAAAAATGCTTAACCATCAATAAAGCCTATGAAAACATCAAGAAAAATAAAGATAATAAAGATTTTCAGTCACTTAAAAATTATACAATAGGTTTGAATGAAAGGGTTTGGAGCGTTAACAAAATGATAAAATGATGAACAAAACTCATTAGTAATAACAAAATTACATCGACTTTATGAAAAACAAAATATTTTTTATTATCACCTGCATTTACTCTATAACTTTTTTATCGTCATGCGAAATATTTCAAAGCGTATTTGCTGATCAATATGTTTCTCTTGGAGGTAAAAGCGAAATATCGGAAGATAAAGAATCTAAGCTAAACGTCTCATCGGTTATCAAAATCTCAGTTCAAAGCGCTGTTAATGATGGAAACTTAATTGGCCTTAGGATTGAGCCAAATATTAATAACATAACTGGTCAAGGAAGGGTTTTCATTAAAAATAATCCAGCAGATGCGGTAGAACAAAGAGCTAAAGAGTATGCTAAATCAAAGGGCCTTAAACTGTCTACTGGAAACTTATATGATAAAGATCTTCAGCTAAAATTGATGTATTTAGACTACAGAGCTAAAGGAGGAGGAATTACAGTTGGTCTTATTTGTAATATGGCAATAAAAGCGACTCTATACAATAATCATGGCAAGCCATTATATGTAAAATGGTATTTTGTTTCCAAAGAATTTGATCGATATCAGTATTACAAAACGGAAGTAACAGCGGATAATCTAAATAAAACTCTGGACGAAATCATAAGAAATATTTTTGCCGATAGTGCAATGATCACTCAACTTAAAGCGAGATAAAATGAAAAAAATTGTAATTCTTTTGCTTGTAATTGGCTTTACCTCATCCTGTCAAACTATTGTCAGGGGTTCAGAAGAAATGGTGAGTATTAACACGAATCCAGAAGGAGCCAAGGTTACTATTGATGGAAATGAATCTGGTATCACTCCATTATCAACAAACCTAAGCAGATGCATTGATCACAACATTATTTTTGAGAAAAATGGATATAAGGATAGCCACATTCTTTTAACTAGAAAGTGGGATGCCTTCATAAGTCTTATAGCATTTGGTAATCTGCTGACTGCAATAGATGAAACGAGCTGTGCTAGCCAAGTTTTTAACAATAAGGAAATCAACATAATTTTGCAAAAATGAAAATTTGTTCGCATATGTCTAACTACAAACAAAAATGGCAGGAATTTACTGAAATTCGTAAAAGAACCGCTTTGGTTAATATTTTGGTTATGGATTCCGATAAATACGGAACCGCAAGTGCAAATCAAAATTTTAATTACCATCCAAAACTTAATTTCAATCTAAAACTTAATTTCAATAACAAACAAAAACCCAACAAAAAATTAGTTGCAAATGATAATTACGAAAATATTTTTATATTATCTCTAATTAAAAATGCTTAACCATCAATAAAGCTTATGAAAACATCAAGAAAAATAAAGATAATAAAAATAATAAATGTTTTAGATAATGTTATTTTAACTACATTAAGAAGTTATTTGAATCATCATCTTCAAGTTAAAATTATCGAAGCTAAAGTTAAAATTGTTGAACAATTTGCTTGGCAATTTACCTTGCGATTTATTTGGCGATTTATCCAAAAATTTAGAATTATTCAACTTCGAATTACTGAATTTACTTGGCAATTTAGAATTACTCAACATTGCCCGTTCAAATTGCCTATGCAATTGCTTGCCTCTAAATATCACGGCTTATCAATAATTATTCAAATATAACCAATTATTAAAATAATAAACTCATGAAAAATTTATTTAAAATTCACATTATTAAAAATTTTATTATCGCTTTTACTTTGGCCTTTACTTTAACTTTTACTTTAATTTTAACCCTAGTAATCATCTCAACTTCCAACGCCAATGCCAATATGTTCAACAAATTCAAAAAAGGTTTTTACTTTGAAAAATATTCAACTGCCGAAGAAGCGAAAGCTGCACTCCTAGAATTGCATCCCATTGGCAGTGATGTAGGAGAATTAGTAAAAACTCTTGAGAGAGCAGGTGCGGAGCCGTTAGAAGATGATTTATCAAAATATCGTAAATTCAAAAAATATAACTCTTGGTGGGAGCGTGGAATTGTAAAAATATATTACTATCGATATAGTGG
>CAILUF010000150.1 GCA_903837365.1 uncultured Alphaproteobacteria bacterium
TGACAAGGCTAAGCAAATTATTTTACTTAGCGATGAAATAAAAAAAATTGCCAAAAATTCACATGATCGATTTGCAAGCGAGATAGTCATTGGTGCTTTTCCAACTTTAGCTTGTTATTTTTTTCCAAAAATTATTAATAAAATTAATCGCAAATTTAATGATTTAAAAATTTTTTTAGTCGAAGAAAAGAGCGAAGTTTTAATAAAAAAATTACAAGATGGTGAAATTGATATTGCCTTTCTAGCCATGCCCAGCAAGGCTGAATTTGCAAATCACGAAAAAATATTTAGTGAAAATTTTTTATTAGCAACTCCACTTAATCACCCTTTGGCAAAGAAGAAAAAAATTCATTATAAAGACATGATTGGACTTGAATTAATGCTCTTAATTGAAGGGCATTGTTTGCATGATCAAGCATTGCAAGCTTGCAATTTAATTGGGGCAATTCCTAAAACTGATTTTAAAGCAAGTAGTCTTGAAACCTTGCGCCAGATGGTCATAATGGGTACGGGAATAACTTTAATTCCTGAAATTGCTGTAAATAAAAATGATAAAATTGCTTATCTGCCAATTGTTGATGCACCGAAGCGAACAATTGGCTGTTACTTTCGCAAGTCTTCAATTGATATTAAATTAATCAAAGAAATTATAAAATTATCAAAAGAATTTTCGTAAATTTTTTTTGCAATTAAATAAAAATTTATTAAAATTTTAAAATTATCTACTTTGTTGCATCGGTTGTATCAATGGTGATTTTTCTTGAGTTTTCGCCAATAACGCGCTCCTAATTTCTGCATTTGGAGATTCAGATCTGCTTAAGGCCGAAGGATTGTTAAAATACCCAGATATACCTGCGGATTGTTTCGGTTTGTCAGATTCTAGTGATGGTTGAGCACCTAATGCTATTGCGATTTTTTTGACTTCTTGTATCGCGGTATTTTGGTTATTTTCAATGGAAGATATTTTTGGAGAATTATTAGGAGTTTCATTGCCTTGATTAGTAAGCTCAGTTTGATTTTTTAAATTCATTTTAAAAAAATTAATTGTTGAATAATATTTCTATAACTAAAAATAAAACTAAATTATTGATAATAAATTTTCACTAAAAATTTTGGCATTAAATTCTTGCAAATCGTCAATTTGCTCGCCAACGCCAATAGCAAAAATTTTTTTCTGATAATTCTTAGCTAACGACACCAAAATCCCGCCCTTGGCGCTTCCATCAAGTTTAGTTAAAATCAAGCCGTCAATTCCAATAATTTGATTGAAAATTTCTAATTGATTGCGAGCATTTTGTCCAGTCGTAGCATCAAGAACTAGTAGATTATAATGCGGTGCACTACTATCAATTTTTTTTATAACATTGTTAATTTTTTTTAATTCATCCATGAGGTTTTGTTTGTTGTGAAGTCGTCCTGCGGTGTCAATTAACAAAACATCGAAATTATTTTTCTTGGCATAATCAAGAGCGCGATATGCTACAGATGCTGGATCCTCAGCTTCTTTAAGTGGTAAAATAATTTCACAATTATTGCGTTTGGCCCAAACTTCAAGTTGCGAAGTTGCGCCAGCGCGAAATGTGTCGCAAGCTCCGATTAAAACTTTTTTATTTTGCTGACAGAGATTTGCGCATATTTTGCCAATGGTGGTGGTTTTGCCAACGCCATTTACGCCGTTAAAAATTAAAACTTGTGGAAGATGGGTTTCATCGAGTTCGAGTTTAGCTTCACAAGGTTGCAGAATATTTTCAATTTCTTTGGCAAGGAATTTTTTTACAGTTTCAAAATCGATATCTTTAGTAAATTTTTGTTGTTGAAAATTTTCGATAATTTGCGAAGTTGCTTCAACGCCAATATCGCTGATGATTAATAATTCTTCTAACTCATCGATAAAATTTGTATCGAGTTTTTTATGAGTAAAAAATTGTTTTAAGGCATTGCCAAAGCTAAAAGAAGGAGTGGAATTTTGAGTTTTTTTGCTTTTTGAAAAAATTTTAAACATGTTAATTTAATGATTTTAAGTAATCTTGCGGATTGAGCGCTTCTCGGCCTTTACGTAATCCAAAATAAAGTTGCGGAAAACTTACATTACCTGTATTTCCAACTGAACCAATTTTTTGTGCTTTCAAAATTTTTTGTCCTCGACTCACATTAAACTCTTTTAAATGGGCGTAAGCGGTGATCCATCCACCAGCATGTTTAACGATGATAAGATTGCCATAGCCTTTTAATTCATTTCCGGCATAGGCAACAATTCCATCCTCAGCGCATCCAACTGATGCTCCCTCCTTGGCTTTGATGTTAATTCCATCATTGTATAATCCACCTTTTTTGGGACCAAATTTAGAAACTACAGAACCACGAACTGGCCAAGAAAAAATATTTTTTTTATCATCAATTTTTTCAGAGATCGCCATATTTTCGGATTTATTATTTGACGTGCTTGACTCAACTTGCAGATCTGATTGTGAAGTGTTGGTTGATGTGGCGATATTTTTTTCATCAGCTTTGCTAATCTGTTGATCATTTTCATTTTTATCTAAATTACTTGCAGACTTGATATTGCTTATTTGCGGTGATTTTGAATTAATATTTTTATTAGCGATTTCATTATTTTTTGAAGTTTTTTCGGTGGTTTTTTCGGAAGAATTTTTTTCTAGATTGGCAATTTGTAATTTGTTACCAACTTTTACGCCATAAGGTTTGGTAAGGTTATTTATTGAAATTAATTCATCAATTCCCATATTGTAAAGTCGTGAAATTGAAAATAGAGTTTCGTCTTTTTTAACTATATGAAATTGCGGTTGCGGTATAAAAATATGATCGCCTTTATGCAATTTGTATGGAGCTTTGAGTTGATTGTGATCAATGATTTCACGAGTTGAAATTTGATATTTTTTTGCTAGCAAATAAAGGGTTTCAAAATTATCAGAAATAATAATTTCTTTAAGTTTATTTTCTTTAGAATTTTTTATATTCACTTGATTGTCAACATTATTAGTTAACTTTTCTTGAGATTTAATATTTTTATTTTCAGGAGTTTTTTCATCGTTGGTTTTTTCATCATCATCATTTTCTGATTCGACAAGAGTGGTTGGGGCAGTAGTCTTTTTTGCAATTTTATTTTTTTGAGGATTGGGATCGTCAAGATTATTTACAGAAATTTTTTTAAATGAATCTTGATATTTATCGCGATTAAATTGATTATTTTTACTGTAGAAAACTTTGGAGCGATTAACTATTTTAGCTGGTTTTTGGGCGCAACCAAAAAATAGCAATAATGCTATAAAACTAAATAATCTAATAAAAAATTTTGACAAAAAAATCATTTTTATTTTAAATAAAACTACAAAAATCAACTTTGATATTCCTTAAATTAAACTTTAATTGCAATTATGCAAAATAATATTTTTTCACTACTTACACCGCAATTGCAAGTTTTTTTAATAACTCTTGCAGGATTAGCAATAGGCAGTTTTACGAGCCTATTTACATATCGCCTTGCAACTAAACAGCCAATGATTTTTACGCGATCTAAATGTTTAAATTGTCACGTCAATTTAAAAGCCATTAACTTAATTCCAATATTTTCATGGTTAATGCAAAGAGGAAAATGCTTAAATTGTCATGCTAAAATTTCACTACGCTATCCGCTAATTGAGCTAAGTTTTCTTGGCATATTTTTACTAGTTTATTTTGTTTTGCATAAAGAAATCAATAGCAAAATGTTTTTATATTTAGCTATTACCACTATGCTTTTAGCAATGATAATTGTTGATCTCGAGCATTATTTTATTCCTGATGTAATGCAGTATGTTTTAACAATTTTTGTTGGATTATTGGTAGTTTTTAACGATAATTTTTCATTAATTAGCGCTCTTGGTAACGGAGCGGTTTACGTGCTTTTTGGGGCAGGGCTATGGCTCTTCTTCTACTTTGGAGCTGGGATTCAAGCAATCGGCATCGATGATTTAAAATTTTTCTTTATTGCTGGAATTTTATTAACTTTAAAAAATTTTATCGCTTTTATGATTATAACAGGATTGATCGGTGTAGTTTTTGGTTTTGCTTGGCAGAAAATTAAAAATGACGAAACCTTTCCATTCGCTCCAGCAATGTGTTTATCGGCTTTGATTTGTATGTTATTTGGCGATGTAATAAAAATTTCTGAATGGTTGGGGAAAATAATTTTTTAACAAAATTGCTAAATTCCTAATTTTTTTTGTAAAGTTTTTTTGATATTATTGCGATAAAATAATTTTGAACTTGGGTAATTGTTAAACAAAAATTTCTTTAAAAAAAATTCACTTAGATTAAGTCCTTCAATTAGATTTAACTCTTGAAAATCATTGTCGTTTTCTAGTAAAAATTGTGGTAATTTTAGTAATTTATTGGCATAGGGAAGTCCAGCTTCTAAGCTTACGGCGCGAGCTGAATTCGGCGAAATATAAGCTAAATTTACTTTAGAGTTTGTAACCACGCAAGACGAAAAATCCAAACCATAACCTAAAATTTTTAAAATACTTAATTCAAGTTTAATATATTTGGCAATAACTTTTGTTGCATCTTGTTGATCATTATTTAGAAATGTTAGAAACTCATCAATTTCACTAAAAAGTAATTGACAAGGATCGCGTTCAAAAAATAAGTCATCAACCAATGTAAATATTGATTGTACGCAATCAAGATTGGTTTTATTAAACATAAAATTTATGGCATTGCAATTGATTAAATCAAGATGCGAAAAATTTCCAAGATTTTCTTCTAATCGACTTGCAAAACTAAATGAAACGAGATTACCGATTTGCAAAATAGCGTTATTGCGCTTAGACTTGCTAGACTTCACGAAGGATCGACAAATGCCATTTTCTTTTGATAAAATTTTTACAATCGAAGATTTTTCGCCATAATTTTTCATGCTGATAATGAATCCTGTATCGCTAAAATTCATGGTTTTGATGATTTAATTTATCTTTAAAATTTGGAGATGATATTGATATATCTTAAAAAAAAATTGTCAAAAAAATAATTTTATGAAAATTTTTTTTGTAAAAAATTTTTGGCAAGAGCGCTATTTTCAAAAAAATTAATTTCGTTAAATTGATGACGAAACCAAGTAAGTTGACGCTTGGCGTAGTTACGAGTTTTTTGCTGAGTTATTTTTTGCATTTCTTGGTAAGAAATTTTTTTTTGTAAATAAGCTTTAATTTCCATAAAACCCAAGGTTTTGCAAATTGCTAAATTATCATCATTTGTTTTTTTTATAAAAATTTCTACTTCAGCCAATGCGCCATTTTCTAGCATACTCACCAATCTTTGATCGCAATTTGCGTAAATAATTTTGCGATCCAAATTCAAATTAACATGCGTAAATTTTGCATTAGGAAAAATCTTTTGTGGCGATTGCTGTTGCCAAAAACTCAGTGGTTTATTGGTGCTAAGTAAAATTTCACAAGCACGAATTAAACGCTGTTTATCTTTAATTTTATCTTCTCCATAGCGCTTTTGAAATTCAACGAGACCGATAGTTGCAAAAAGTTGCTGAGCTTGCTCTTTAGCTTGCTTAGAAATCTCGGGCATTTGAGTAATTCCATCAATTAATTTTGAAATGTATAGTCCAGTTCCACCAACGATGATTGGCAGTTGTTGATTATCCCAAATTTTTTCAATCACTTCTTTAGTCATTTGTAACCAAGAAGCAACATTGCATTTTTGCTGATAATTTAGGCAAGAATAAAGATGATGATCGACTAATTTTTGGTCGTCTAAACTTGGTTGTGCACTTAAAATTTTTAAATCGCTATAAACTTGCAATGCATCGCCATTAACTATTGCCGAGTTATTTTGCTTGGCAAATTCTAAAGCTAATTTTGATTTGTTTGTACAAGTTGCTCCAGAAATAATGACAATTTGCTGAGAAAATTTTTTAGCCATTTTTTAGAATTTCATAAAGTTGCGCCAAATCATTGGGCAAAGGTGTTTCGAAGCTAAAATTTTCTTTGCTACGTGGATGTTCAAATTCAATTTTATAAGAATGAAGAGCTTGGCGAGGAAAATTGCTGATAAAGTTTTTAAGTTCAATTGATAAATTTGCCGATGGATTTTTTTTGCACGAATTGTAAAGTTGATCGCCAATTAATGAATGTTTTTTATATTCAAAATGGGCGCGAATTTGATGGGTTCTGCCAGTATCAAGTTTTACGTCCATAAGACTAGCCAAACCTTCGCAAAAAATTTCTCTAATGTTGTAATGAGTTATTGCAGTTCGCGTAGCGCTTCGGCTAACACGCATTTTTAAACGATTGACAGTTGAGCGACCAATATTTTCATTTATCGTTCCTTTTGCTGGATTAATCACCCCAAAAATAAATGCCAAATAATATCTTTTAATTTCACGATCTTTGAGCATTTGACTAAGCTTAAGATGACTAAAATCATTTTTGGCAACGATCATCAATCCGCTTGTATCCTTATCAAGACGATGAACAATGCCTGGACGAAACGCTCCGCTAATCTGCGATAAATTATGTTGATGAGAAAATAATAAGCCATTCACCAAAGTATTTTCTTGATTGCCATTACCTGGATGAACTGTTAGGAAAGCTGGTTTATCAATCACCAACAAATCATCATCTTCAAAAATTATTTTAAAATCAATCTTGGTAGCTTTTAATTTCGGAATTTCATAATCGGGTAAAATTACTAAAAATTTTTGATTAAGTTTTACTTTTTGCGAAGGTGAAACTGCGCTATTATCAAGGTTTTGCACTTGATTTTTATTGATTAAATCAAGAATTTTACTGCGCGTAACTTCGCATTTTATTGGTAAAAATTTTTGTGCTAAAAATTTATCGAGACGAATCCCAACCTCATCTTCTTCAACATTAAAATTAAAATTTTGTAACATATTCTAAATGGATTTGGCGTTGTGAATTATCTGCTAATTCTTGTTTGCAATTGCTTAATTCAATGGTGCTGATTCTAATCGCTAAATAATTTTTTGGTAAAAATTTTTCAGCAATTTCAGGCCATTCAATTAAGGTTAAATGTTTATTAATTATTGAAAAAAAATCGATATTTTCTAATTCATCGACATTTTTAAGGCGATATAAATCGAGATGAAAAATTTCGCCACGCTTGGTATTGTAGGAACAGACGATATTAAAAGTTGGACTTAAAATTTCATCTTTTTCATTTTGCAAACTATTGATAAAATGTTTAGCAAAAAAACTTTTACCAACGCCAAGCGTTCCATAAAGAGCGATAGTTTTAATATTGCAATCACTTGCTATTTCGCAAGCTAGCTTGATCATTTCGTTTTGATTATTAATTAAAATTTCTTTCATTTTCTTTTTTGACTTAACGCTAGATTACATTTTTTTAAGTCGTATTTCTATACTGCCGAGGTATTATACCATTTTCAATTTTAAATCAGGCCTTTAAATTTAAAGACTAGACCTGAAATATTCAATGCATCATTTAAAATTGAGATGATATTAGATATCCATCACTAATCTTCTTGGATCTTCAAGTAATTCCTTAACGCGAACTAAGAATGTAACCGCTTCTTTTCCGTCGATAATTCGATGATCATAAGATAAGGCAAGATACATCATTGGCCTAATTTTCATTTCGCCATTTATAACCATAACGCGTTCTTGAATTTTATGCATTCCTAAAATTCCTGATTGCGGAGGATTAATGATTGGAGTAGACATTAACGAACCATAAACTCCGCCATTAGAAATTGTAAAAGTTGCGCCAGCAAGATCGCCTAAAGTTAATTTACCATCACGAGCTTTCACACCTAGATCAGAAATGCCTTTTTCAATTTGGGCAAGATTAAGTTTATCGGCATCGCGCAGAACCGGAACAACCAATCCTTGCGGAGAGCCAACAGCTACGCCGATATCATAGAAATTTTTGTAAATAATATCGCTACCATCAATTTCAGCATTAACCGCTGGAAGTTCTTTTAAAACAGTTACGCAAGCTTTAACAAAGAAAGACATGAAGCCTAATTTAACACCATGTTTCTTTTCAAAAATTTCTTTGTAATCGCTTCTAATCGCCATGATTGCACCCATATCAACCTCGTTGAATGTGGTAAGAATCGCTGCGGTATTTTGTGATTCTTTCAGTCTTTGGGCAATTTTTTGGCGAAGTTTAGACATTTTTACGCGCTCAGTTGGCTTAGAGCTTGAAGACTGCAATGAGTTTGTGTTTGTTGGGGTTACAGAATTTAGCGATTCGAGTATATCGCCTTTGGTAATACGGCCATCTTTGCCTGAGCCATTTATTTTACTGATATCAACATTATTTTCAGCGACTAGTTTTTTTGGCGCAGGGGATAAAAAATTATTCGCTAAATTAGAATTATTGCTTGAAGTGTTAGCTGAAATTGTACTTGTTTTATTTGCTGATTCATCATTATTTTTTGTTGCCGATACTACAACCCCAGCTCCTGCTTCCATTAATGCAACGATATCACCAACCTTGACATTATCGCCTTCTTTGACTTTTAAATCAGTAATTGAGCCATTGGATGGAGCATTGACTTCGAGCGTTACCTTGTCAGTTTCTAATTCTAAAATTAATTGATCTGCTTTAACTGCTTCGCCAATTTTTACATGCAATTTGGCAATAGATGCTTCCGATACAGACTCACCAAGGGCTGGAACTTTAATTTCAATAGTCATAGAATTAGTTAATTGTTAGGAATTTTGGTTAGTTATTAATTTAAATCATTAAGTTTAATCAAAAACTATTTAAGAACTTATCAAGTAATTTTAGAATAATTTTTAAAAGCGTCAAATGTTTTTTTTAACGATAAAAAATATGTTTTTGATTTCTAATAAAATTATTATTTATAAA
>CAILUF010000151.1 GCA_903837365.1 uncultured Alphaproteobacteria bacterium
ATTTAAAGGCAAGGTCTGCGTAAAGCTACTAAAATGTAGCTGCGCAAAGACAAGACCTGTAAAATTCAATTGCATCATTTAAAAGTGAAAATGGCATTACTTTATTGATTATAATTATATTTTATAGAGATCATGAGTTTTTAATTTAAACTCAACAAAGTTTTTTATATTTAATATTTTTCAATAAACTTTAAACAATAAAAAAGGAGATGTCTATTTCTAGACACCTCCCTTACTAGTTTTAAGCGATTTAAATTTTACTTTTTACCTTCTTTTTTTTCATCTTTAACTTCTTCATATTCAGCATCGACAACCTTACCATCATCTTGTTTATTTTCTTGCTCTTTAGGTTCATCAGTTGATTGAGCATTGGCAGATTGATTAGCTGAGGCTTCTTGCGAAGCTTTGTAAATTGCCTCACCAAGCTTCATCGAAGCTTGCATTAATTTCTCGGTAGCCGATTTAAGATCCTCAGCGCTCGACTCTTCTTTAGCCATTAGATCCTTAACTTTTTTCAATTCATCTTCGATTGAAGATTTTGTCGAAGAATCAACTTTATCGCCATGTTCACGAAGTGATTTTTCAGTTTCATAAACTGCGCTATCGGCATGATTTTTAGCTTCGATTTTTTCTTTGCGAGCTTTATCTGAAGTAGCATTCGCTTCGGCATCTTGCATCATTTTTTTAATCTCAGCTTCTGATAATCCGCCTGAGGATTGGATACGGATTTGCTGTTCTTTATTGGTTGCCTTATCTTTCGCCGAAACTTTTACAACACCATTGGCATCGATATCAAAAGTAACTTCGATTTGTGGCATACCTCGCGGAGCTGGCGGAATTCCTTCCAAATTAAATTCACCAAGCATTTTATTATGCGAAGCAATATCTCTTTCGCCTTGGAAAACTTTGATGGTCACCGCAGTTTGACTGTCTGATGCAGTTGAAAATACTTGGCTCTTATTGGTTGGAATAGTTGTGTTTCTATCGATTAAGCGCGTAAAAACTCCACCAGCAGTTTCAATACCGAGTGACAAAGGAGTAACATCGAGAAGCAAGACATCTTTAACATCACCCTGTAAAACCGCTCCCTGAATTGCTGCACCAATTGCTACAACTTCATCAGGATTTACACTACGATTAGGCTCTTTATTGAAAAGTTTTTTAACAATTTCAATTACTTTTGGCATACGCGTCATACCACCAACCAAAATAACTTCATCAATATCACCAGCTTTAAGACCAGCATCTTGAAGAGCATTTTCGCAAGGCTTCACGGTACGTTCAATTAAATCATCAACCAATTGCTCTAATTTTGCTCTGCTTAATTTTACGTTAAGATGCTTAGGACCACTTGCATCGGCAGTGATATATGGTAAATTAATTTCAGTTTCTAAAGTTGAGGAAAGTTCGATTTTAGCTTTCTCAGAAGCTTCTTTCAAACGTTGCAATGCTAGTGGATCTTTTGATAAATCAACACCAGATTCTTTTTTAAATTCGTCATTTAAGAATTTTAAAATTCTCATATCAAAATCTTCTCCGCCAAGGAAAGTATCGCCATTGGTTGCTTTTACTTCGAAAACACCATCACCAATTTCAAGAACGGAGACATCAAAAGTTCCACCACCCAAATCATAAACGACAATGGTTTGACCATTTTTCTTTTCAAATCCATATGCCAAAGCTGCGGCGGTTGGTTCGTTGATAATTCTTAAAACGTCTAATCCAGCAATTCGTCCTGCATCCTTAGTTGCTTGACGTTGTGAATCGTTAAAATATGCCGGAACAGTAATCACCGCTTTGTCAACTTTTTCACCGAGATAATTTTCAGCAGTTTCTTTCATTTTAGTTAAAATGAATGCCGAGATTTGGCTTGGCGAAAGTTTTTCATTTTTGATTTCCACCCAAGCATCATTATTAGCAGAAGACACGATTTTGTAGGGAACAAGGCCTTTATCTTTTTCGGTCATTGGATCATCATAACGTCTGCCAATCAAGCGTTTAATTCCGAAAACTGTATTTTGTGGATTGGTTACCGCTTGCCTTTTGGCAGGAGCACCAACTACTTTTTCACCATTAGCTAGAAAACCAACGATTGATGGCGTGGTCCGCGCACCTTCAGCGTTTTCAATAACCTTGATACTAGTTTTTCCTTCCATTATGGCAACACAAGAGTTTGTAGTACCAAGATCAATTCCAATAACTTTTGACATAAATATTTATATTTTAAATTAAGCTTTTATTTGCAGGATTTCAATTTTCGTGATGTTATTTTTTTAATAAAAAAATCTATTTGTTAATTTAATTTTTTTCTTTTGATATTCAAGGGGGTTGAAAAAATTATAAATAAAATTGGCATTTTTCAATGATTTGACGATTAGAAAATACGTCATGAACACGGATATAATCCACTTTTTTTTGTGCTAAAAATTTTGTTATTTCTAAAGTTTTTTGATCTCGAGTAAGTGGCATATCCAAAGCATCTAGAAAACTTTTTTTAGAATGACCAACATATAAATCTAAACCCAAAACACGATATGCTGAAATGTTTTTTAAAATTCGTAAACATTGTTGAGAATTTTTAGAAAAACCAATTCCTGGATCAAAAATTAATTGTGATTTTTTAACACCAAAATTTTGTAATTTAACAATTTTTTTTTGCGCAAAATTAATAATTTCTTCATTTATATTTAAATATTGATTAACCATAATCTCAGGATTTACATGGATTGCGAGGTTATGCATTAATATCGTTAATAAATTTTTTTGAGCAATAAATTCAATAATTTTTTCATCAATTAATCCACTAACATCATTAACAATTTCTATTCCCATTTCATAACTTTTAACAATTGTTGTGTAATGATAAGAATCTATACTGGTTTTAACTTGTTTATCATTTTTTTTATTAAAAGATTTTATTTCATAAATAATCTCAGGTAAAATATTTTCTAGCCGAGCAAATTCTTTTTCATCACTAAGTAATTCAGCATTGGGACGAGTTGATTCCGCTCCAATATCAACTACATCAACACCTTCAGCAAGCATTTTTTTTAGTTGTTTAATCGCTAAATTTTTTTCATTAAACTTTCCGCCATCACTAAAAGAATCAGGGGTTATGTTTAAAATACCAACAATTTTAGTAAAATTTTTTACCATTTTTTTTCAAATTTTTTGCGCAAAATTATCGCTGTCAAATTAAACAACATCAAAACGCCAAGCAGTAATAAAATTGCCAAAGCGGTTTTTTCAACAAAACCTTGCTCTTGCAAATCTGACCATAAATAAATCTGCACAGGTAAGGCAGTTGTTGGTTCTAGAAAATTATTAGCAACATCAGCAATAAATGCCACCATGCCAATCATCAATAGCGGAGCGGTTTCGCCAAGAGCGCGTGAAACTGCTAAAATTGTTCCCGTCATAATTCCAGGCATTGATAAAGGCAAGAGATGATGCAATACAACTTGCAATTTCGATGCTCCAAGGCCATACGCTCCATCGCGAATATTTTGGGGAATTGAGCGGATAGTATTGCGAG
>CAILUF010000152.1 GCA_903837365.1 uncultured Alphaproteobacteria bacterium
AATCCACCTGAAGCCCAACAAAATAGTTCACAAAAGGAATATTATATGGCAAGGGTAGAAAACAAAAAATCTTATTACTTCAGAACTCGTAATGTTGAATTTATTATTCCATTTGATAATATTAAAAAAGAATTTAATTACGATAATCCTGATAATAGACAATTGTTCGCAGATGAATTAAGGGGATTATTTATTAAATTTTCTGAGCAAAATAAACCTGATAAAGAATTAACGGATGATGCTTTAATGAAGAATTTTAAAGATTTTTTTATCATTCATAAGTTTAATTTTGATTTTACTCGTACTCACTTTAAAGATAATCCACCTAACGTAAATTCACCTGAAGATATTAGGGAATTTATTAAATTCTTTATTGCTTTGAAAAGCGAAATTGACAAAAATCAAGCTGCAACTTATTCGCCTAGTAGTGATCATGACTTAGTAACTCAGCCATCATCATCACCATCACTATCGCATTCAGGAAATCGCAAAAATCCAAGACATTTAGAATCGAATTCTCCATCTCCAGCACGGTCCCCGTCACCGTTAGAAGCTTCAATAGAGCCAACAACATCTTGCGGTCGTTAAATTGTTGGTAATGTCTAAAATATTTCACATTGCCAAAACACAGTTTAAACATGAATTAAAAAAATAAAATAATCTTTAAATTCTAAATTTTTATACCCCATTTACGACCTAGATATTTCTCGATTGAAATCCGTTCTTCGCTTTTAAGATTTCGCTCAAAAAATATAATTTCCCCAATTTGTCCTTGGAAAAAATTACTCAAACTCAAGTTACAATTATTAGCACCAACTGTTAATTTTTTATCAATGTTGATTGCAAAATTATTGCTAATTGTTGAAGAATTATTGGAATTATAAAAGCTTGTGAGATTGGTTCCTGTGTGAATAATAGTAACCAAATCAGCTTTATTAAAAGCATTTCCCGTGCTACTTAAATTTTGCGAAGTTAAAGTTGTATTATCGCCAAGACCGATTTGATAATTTGGAATTGCCCCGTTTAAAAAACTATTAATAATAAAACCGCGATTCGCTGAGTTGTTGCATAAAATTGTTGAAACTTGAGAGACAGGTAAAATCTTGATTTTTGAAACTATAAAAATTGTAAAACTAACTGGATTAATTGCTAAGTCGTAAGGTATTTCCAAATAATTATTGCCAAGAAATTCAAGTGACGGTAAATCATTTATGCCTTTGATTATGTAGTTTGGACGATTACTTGCACTACTTTGAGTTAAATCAAATTTCAGAGATGAACTAGTATTGAGATCAAGCCATTTGCTGATCGGAGCCATATCTTCTTGTTCTAATTCAAGAAAACTTTTATCTAAAACCGTCTCATACCACGCTAATAATCCCGGCGTTGATAAAACTGGCGAACTCAAAGTATTTGAGCGTGCAGTGTTAATGCGAGTTTGTGCAATAAGTTTTTTTGATTGAGTAATTCCAGCAACCAAAATTCCAATAATTATCATTACCACAGCAATTTCGATTAACGAAAAAGCCGTGTTATTTTTTTTCTTCATAAAAACACTTTTGGTTAAAAAATTTACTTTTAATATGGCTTAAATATTTTTAATAAACAATTTTTTTATAATAATTTTTTTAAGAAATTTATGAGCAAAATTAGCAAATCAACATTACCATCGCGATATGTGACCAACTCACATGGCTGTGAGGCTCGTAAGACTATGCTTTACAATATTAAAACCGAACTTTATCCAAATGGATTGAGCGAAGAGGATTTACAAAAGCCTTTTGTTGGAGTGGTTTCTTCGTGGAATGAGGCAGCGCCTTGCAATATTGCTCTAGGGCGTCAAGCGCAGCCTGCTAAAAAAGGCGTTAAAGATTTTGGTGGAACTCCGCGCGAATTTACAACTATTACGGTAACCGATGGAATTGCCAATGGTCATCAAGGTATGAAGTCATCTCTAGTTTCTCGCGAAGTAATTGCTGATTCAATCGAA
>CAILUF010000153.1 GCA_903837365.1 uncultured Alphaproteobacteria bacterium
AACTGAGGTTGCAGCAGTTGCAAGTGTTTCAACGAATTCTCTTTGTCCACCACTTGCTCCACCTAAGCCACCAGGTTGCTGAACAGAATGGGTAGCATCGAAAATTACTGGACAACCAGTCTTAGCCATTATCGGTAAACTACGCATATCCGAAACCAATGTGTTATATCCAAAGCTAACACCGCGTTCGGTAAGCATTAATTTTTGATTACCAAAATGATCAAATTTACTGACGATATTTTGGGCATCCCATGGTGCTAGAAATTGACCTTTTTTAACATTGATAATTTTGTTGGTCTTACTTGCAACTTCAAGTAAATCAGTTTGGCGACACAAAAAAGCAGGAATTTGCAAAATGTCAACATCCGCAGATTCGCCAAGTAATTTACATTGCTCTTCATTGTGAACATCGGTTAAAATTGGACAGTTAAAACGTTTTTTTATTTCCGCAAAAATTGGTAAGGTTTTTTCTAAACCAAGTCCACGTTTTCCTGAAACACTTGAGCGATTAGCTTTATCGAAAGATGATTTATAAATAAAACCGATATTTAAACGCTGACAAATTTCACTAACATTTTTGGCAATCATCAAAGAATGGTCAAGAGACTCGGTTTGGCATGGTCCAGCGATTAGAACAAAGGGTAAGTTATTGGCAATAGCAAGATTATTGATTAAAATTTTACGCATGTAAAAAAAATTAAATTTAAATTGAAAAATTACTTAAAATAATTAACCTAAGCAAGGCTAATGGCAAGAATTATTTTAAAATCAAATTAATAAAATAATAAAAATAAATTGCAAATTTATGTAATTCTTTCTAATAATTTAGCAAGTTAATTCACATTCAGGATATAATTTAAAATTATAGTATCAAATAAAATGTTTGCCAAACCCTTAAAATTAATACTGATTTACATTCTGACGGTTATTAATATCGTTTTCTTAATTGCACCAATAATTGCAAGCGTTGCACCCTTTATTAATTTTACTAAAAATGGCATTTTAGTTGATTATTCTTTAGCACAAAAAATTATCACTGCCACGGCAATTTTAATTTTTTTAGTAAGTTTCTTGATGCTATTTTATATCTTCATTGATTTTCTTTTTGGGTTTTCAATGCGCTCTTCTTTGAAGAATTGCAAGAGATATGACAAAATAAAAGGCTATGAATTTTTAAAAGAAATTTTTTCGCAAACTCAAGAAAAATTTAACTGCAAATCAGTAAAACTTTTCATTAAAAATTCCGATGAAATTAATGCCTATGCGGTAAGTAGTATGCAAAGTGGAGTGGTGGTTTTAACTCGCGGAATTATTGATCATTTTTTAGTATCGTCACGTGATCCTAAGGAGTTTTTATTTTCGCTACGAAGCATTATGGCTCATGAGATGTCGCATTTAATTAATCGCGATTTTTTACCAACATTTTTTGTTATTTCTAACCAGAAAGCAACAAACTTTGTTTCCAAATTTTTGCATTATTTTTTCTTTGTACAAATTAATTTTATGCGTAATATTCCTTATATTGGCAGAATCTATTCATCATCAATTTATTATCTTTATGGTTTTATAAATTTTATGTTAACAGTCTTTAACAAATATATAGTATTGGTGATTTATAATTTTTTAAATAAGTTTGCTTCAAGATCAATTGAATTTCGCTGTGACTTGCAAGGTGCTCAGGCATTTGGTGGAGAGAATATGGTTCTTGCTTTACAAAAGCTTGGTAAAAGCGGATATTTTACAATTTTTTCTACACATCCCAAAACTAAATCGCGTATTAATCACGTTAAGTTTGTTAAAGAAAGTAATGAAATTATTTCACCTAGATTCGTTGACAAACTCAGTAATTACCTAGCGATAATGACTTTAATTACAATTTGTTTATATTTTGCCAAACAAGCCAATATCGATTTATTAGTCCGCGATATCATTCGCAATCAAGATTTTATTTATCGCAAACTTTCCTATTTATGGCATTTGCTAAAACAAATTTATTAAAAATTTTCAATGAAAAAATTTACGACACTTGCGGAATTAATTTCCTATCAAGCTAGCAATTTCAACAATAAAACTGCCTTAAATTTTAAGGAAAATAATCAATTAAAATCTTTTTCTAACCAAGAATTTCTTGATAAAGCATTTTATTTTTGCTGTGGATTAAAAGAAATTGGCTTGCAAATAAATCAAACAATTGCCATTTATTCCTATCAAAATCCAATTTGGTTAATTGCTGATTTAGGCAGTATTTTAGCCAGCGCAATCACTATTCCAATTTTTCAAAATATTGCAATTGATAATTTAATTTACCAAATTAATGACAGTAAAATTTGTTATATTTTTACCGATAATGCAGAACTTCCCAAAATCCTAAAAGCTAATAATTTAAATTTAAAAATTATTAGCTATGGCTTTGAAAGTGATGATAGCATATCTTATGATAAATTAATTTCTATTGGTTATGAAGCGGTAAAAAGTAATAAATATCAACTATCAACATTAGCACAAAATATAAATCCACAAGATTTAGCAACGATTATTTATACGTCAGGAAGCACTGGCAATCCTAAGGGCGTAGAAATTACTCACGCCAATCTCATTTCACAAATTTACGATTCTAAAGAATTTTTCCCATTAATTGGCGATGAAATTGTTTTATCATATCTGCCACTGGCTCATATTTTTGAACGCATGGTGATGCTTTATTACATTAGCCAAGGTGTTAGCGTTTACTTTGTTGATGATGTTAAAAATATTGGTAATTTTTTAAGAGAATTTCGTCCTAACCTAATGACTACGGTTCCTCGAGTCCTTGAAAAAGTTTATGCTAAAATTGTCAATGGCGTTGAAAATAGTAATTTCATAAAAAAATTTCTTGGTCAAATAGCCTTAAAAAGAGCTTTGCAAAAAACTCCTTTTAGCAATTCGCAATCTTTTAAAAATAAAATTATCGATAAATTTTTTGATGTTTTAATTTACAAAAAATTTCGTCAGGCATTGGGTGGAAGAATGAAAATGATCATTTGCGGAGGAGCTGCATTATCAAATGATTTAGAAAAATTTTATTTTAATATTGGCGTAAATGTTTATTGCGGATATGGACTTACCGAAGCTTCTCCTGTAATTGCCACCAATTGTCCAAAATATCATAAAATTGGCACGGTTGGTAAAGCTTTTCCAAGTGTCTTAGTCAAAATTTCTGACGATGGCGAATTGCTTGCCAAGGGTGAAAATATTATGCGTCAATATCATAATTTGGAAAAAGAAAATATTGAAATTTTTAGCGATTCCTATTTAAAAACTTCAGACTTAGCGCAAATCGATGAGGAAGGATTTATTAAATTGGTTGGACGCAAAAAAGAATTATTCAAAACCTCGAATGGCAAATATGTCAATCCCGTAAATATTGAACAAAAATTAATTCAAGAAACTGGTTTTTTGATTGGCGCAATTATCATTGCACAGAATCGTCAATTTGTTAGCGCCCTACTCTTTCCTGAAATGGAAGTGATTGATAGATTTAAAAATAAACTTAAATTTAATGGTAATAATTTAGAATTTTTACAATCTGAATTACTTGAAAAATTTGTTAGTCAAAAAATTTCTGCGATAAATCAAAAACTAAATCACTGGGAACAAATTCAAAAATTTAAAATTATTAGCGAGCAAATATCAATTGAATCTGGCGATATTACGCCATCGATGAAATTAAAAAGAAAAGTTTTAAATGATAAATACGCAGAAATTATTGATAATTTTTATAAAAATTAATTATAATTATTTTCTACTAGAACTTCTTTGATTTTATCAATAATTGTTTTAAGTTGTTGATGTTCAATATTTAAGGCTGGCATTAGGTAAATAACATTTCCAAAGGGTCGAAGGAAAATTCCTTTTTTAATAAATTCTTTACGTAATTTTAAAATTTCCAACCATTCAAGCGCAATATAAATTACGCCAATAGCTCCCAAAATTTTCACATCAGCAACTTTTTTAAAATTTTTAATGGGCAATAATTCGACCTGTAAAATTTTTTCAATCTCAGCAACTTTTTGAGTGTAATCTTCTTGCATAAATAAATCCAAAGACGCATTGGCAACGCTACATGCCAAAGGATTGCCCATAAAAGTTGGACCATGCATCAAAGCCAAATTCAAATTATCACCCAAAAAACTTTGATAAATTTCTGCTGTGGTTAAAGTAGCCGAAAGCGTCATCATTCCACCAGTTAGCGCTTTGCCAAGACATAAAATATCTGGAGAATTTTTAGCAAATTCATAAGCAAATTTCTTTTTAGTGCGATAAAAACCCGTGGCACATTCATCGGCAATAATGAGAATTTTTTGTTTACGACAAATGGCAAAAATTTCGCTAAGAATTTCTTGGTCTTGAATTATCATTCCGCCAGCGCATTGAATCATTGGCTCGATAAATAATCCAGCAATTTGTTGATGATTTTTATTTAAAAAATCTTCAAAAAAATTCAAATCATCTTGATTTTTTGGTAAATTTAAACAGAAATTTTTGATTAAAATATTAGAAAATTTTTGATGCATGCTATTTTCTAAATCAGCCAAAGACATTGCGCCAGTAGTATCGCCGTGATAAGAATTTTTAAATGAAATAAATTTCGTTTTATTTTTTTCTTGGTTATTTATATGAAATTGCCAAGCAATTTTCATGGCAACTTCGATAGCGGTTGATCCCGAATCCGAAAAAAAAACATGATCCATATTAGAAAAACTACACAAGCGATGAGCCAATCGATAAGTAGTTTCAACAGCAAATCCAGCGAGCATAATATGCGCTAAATTATTTGCTTGCTTTACAATTGCCTCAATCAAATGAGGATGATTATAACCATGAGCAACGCTCCACCACGAGGCTATGCCATCAAGCAATTTAGTTTTATCACTTAAGAAAATTTCCGAACCCTTTGCCGATTCAACCTCAAGCTGAGGTAAATGATTTTGCATTTGCGTATATGGTAACCATAAATGCTTACTGCCTTTTAAAATATCCGATGATTTAATTTTCATAATTATTTTTATTAACTGTTTTATAAATCAATTATTTACAGTTATAGTTAACTAGTGTAGTTGGTTTTAGCTACGATCCTTAGGGACTATTTCCGCCCCCCCTGGCGCTGCGCCCAGAGGGCTAGCGCGGAAACCCCCCCCAAAAAAGTACTTGCGGCTCTTGCGAATACCCTCCCCAAACCTGACAATCCGCCTCTAGATGATTCACGAAGTGAGGCAGGTGGACGTTCTCCAGCAGGTTGTCCTAATTCGCTTGAATTTCGTGGAGAAGGAGAAGCGGAAGGAGAAGCGGAATGAGAATGGGGGGGAGTTGGTGAATCTAGATCTCTCAGTAGCTCTTTAGCATATTCAAAATTTTCCTTTAAATTAATTCCACCTTCTTTAAGTTCTTCAGCAAATTTGGTATTTGCAAAAAATTGCATAATATTTTCTTTGCTTGCCATTCTGTGTAATCGGGCTCCAACATCTGGATTTTTTGCGTTAATTCTTCCAGTCTCAAAGCCATGTTTTTCTTTCATTTCTTTTTGAAATCTATATGAGAAAGTTTTGGCAGTTTGGGCAATTTTATCTATTCTAGTTTGCTTTTGTGATTGATCATTATCTTTAAAAATTTCTTTATAAATTCTATCAAAATATTTTTTTAAATCCTCAATTTTATTACCAACTCCCTGCTTTTCATTGGCAAATGCCATGATGTGAAAAAGCAATTGAGCATCTTGGTCATTAGTTTCAAAGTTTTGCAAGAATTCCAAGCCACGGACGGCATTTTTTACTGCCGTTGAAAATATTGGCGCAACATCAATTGATTCGCTAAACTTACAGGCAGAATCATTATTAAGTTTAAAACTATGATTAATAAGGCCATCCTGCGATAATTTTTCTTGTTGCGAAATTATATCTGTCTGATGATGATCTGTCTGATGATGATAAGCAAAAACTTCATTCACTCTATCATATTTTGTCATCTCACCTTGAGAATAAAATATTTTTTCTCCATTAACAACGCAAGAATCAAACTGAACCTTGCTAAATGTTTTAAAAACTGGATCGCTGTCAATTGAACGCAGATAATCTTTTGATTGCCCTTCAGCATTTGCTATTTGTTTAATTACACCACCCTCAAATATTGCGCAATGAAGTCCACCAGTTCTTCTTGCGAGCATTTCATCAAAAGCAGTTTGTGAAAAATTTGATTCTAAATATTGACAACCAACTGCATGAGATGGATTTGCCATCATTGGCACTGGGCAAACAATTCCTCTATCCTTACGTAATTTTTGAACAATATCAAGCATATCAGCATTAACAATGTGGGTTTTGGTGCGATAGTCAGCGTCTTTCTTAAATTCGTCTATCGATTCTTCTCCCCAAACTTGCTGAGATCCCAAAACTATAAATTCAGAAATATTTTCTTTAATCAATGATGAATATTCTTTTTTTAAATCATTTATGGATTCGGCAATTAATTTTTTTATTCGGGTTTTTACTCCTTCAGATAAACCAGCAAGAAACGCCCCAGGAATATTAATAAAAAAAGGCAAAGGTTTATCAACTTTTTGAGCTTCGGCAATAACTGCTAATAAATTTATACGCAAAGCTTCAGTAAGCTCTTGTTTTGATATTTCATCTTTTAAGATATATTGATATTGTCCATTTTCAATTCTTTCACCCCAAAATTTTGTTGCCCAGAATCGACTAGGAACAATGGGATTATCGTATTTATCTTTCTGTTGTATTAACCTAAAATCTGGATAACAAAAACCCAAAATTTTAATTGCAACAGGCTCATGAAGTACTTGATCTTTTGAGTCTAAATAAAATTGACTTTCGACCATAAAAGTCATTTTATGACCTTCATAGTGAATACCTTTGTCTTCTCCCAGCTTACTTAAAATTATATTTTCTTTTTGTCCTTTAGTTAAATCTTGCGAAAAATAAACTTTAAAATTTTTTCTCCATTGCGCAATTTTATCTTCGGTTAATTGGAGGTTTATAGGGGATGCTAAAGTGGAACATTCCTCGATTTGAGTTAAAGCACCCTTTGTGTTATTTTCACTTGATTTCATAGTTATTTTGTTAACCGTAACTTCCTTTGCTAGTTCTTCAGCGGTTAATCTTTCATTATATTTAATTTTATGAAAAATTGTCTGTGGATTTCGTTTTCCAAAATCAACTAACGTTTTTAAAGAATTATTAACTACTTTTAATGATGTTATTGAAGTAGGACGCAGATTTCTAGCTATTGTATCAATACTCAACAGCTCGTAAGCAATATCACGAGTTCCTAAATTTACATTAGGCGTAAATTCTTCAATTTCTTGCTCTATAACAGCTCCATCAACAATTTCAGACTTTTTTAATGATAATTTATCTGCAGTTGAACTAAAATATGACTTATTTTTCCGAACGAACAAATGCATAATATTTTATAAATCTAATTGAATATGTTTATTTATAATATAAGTTATTCTTTTAAACTAAAAGAATTATTTTTAATATAAACTTAACTAAATTTAGTTAATAATTGTTTAAACCAATAGCTTTCGCTAAATTGATTAGCAAGAATTTTTTTGGCTTTATAAAATTCTTTTTTATTGCCTAGATACCAGTGGATTTCAGCAAGGCGATAATAACTTTCGGCAACTTGATTTGTAAAGCGGTAACGATTAATCACTAACTGCAAATTATTAATTGCTCCAATAAAATTTTGATGCTTAATTTGGCGACGCGCTTGCTCAAGAATTGCTCCTGCCAAATGCTCATCGACAAAAACTAATTTTTCTTTAGAATCAAGCGCATGATCATCTTGGGGGAAACGAACAATTAATTCACGAAAAATTGCTGATGCTTGACTTGAATAATCCTGCGCTCGCTCAATAGTTGGGATTTGTAAATAATAACAAATGCCTCGCAAATAAAGCATGTAAGGTAAATATTCACTTGTTGGATTTAATCTTGAAAAATCTTCGCCAATTTGAATAACTTTTTCGAAATCTTTATTTTTGTAATAAGCGTAACTCGCCATAACTTGGCCTTTTATTGCCCATTTCGAAAATGGAAAATCATCATCAATTTTTTCAAACTCTTTGGCCGAATCAATGTAATTTTTACTTTTTAGTAATTTCAAAGCGCTTTTGTAGAGTAGTTCTGGCGAGTTTTTTTCTTCCTTAGAAGCGCAAGAAAAAACTAGAAAAAATATAAAAAAATAAATTGAAAATTTCATAATTTACGAATGTCGATACTAAGTTGATGAGCGGTTAAACCTTCCGCTTCAGCCATAAGCGAAGCTGGTTTTGCCAATTGGAAAAAAGAATTTTTATCACATTTGATCAGCGATTGTCTTTTCAAAAAATCATAAACTGACAAGCCACTTGCAAAACGCGAAGTTCCTGAAGTTGGCAAGGTGTGACTTGGTCCAGCTACATAATCGCCAATTGCTTCGGGGCAATATTGACCAGTAAAAATCGCTCCGGAGTTTTTAATTTTTGCAAGAATTTTTTCAGGTTCTAAAGTAACGATTTGCAAATGTTCAGGAGCGATAAAATTAACTAAAAAATGCGCTTGCGAAATATTGTTAATAACAAAAATAGCTGAATTTGTCAGTGATTTTTCGATGATGTTTTTTCTGGTTAATTGTGGTTTAAGCTTAGCGATTTCATCATTAATTTTTTGTGCAAAATCAAAATTATCAACGATGATGAATGCCTTTGAATCTTCACCATGTTCGAGTTGCGATAATGCATCAATTGCAAGCCAAGTTGGATTTGGGGTATTATCTGCAACAATTGTTAAATCAGTTGGACCTGCAATCATATCAATTCCAACTTCCCCATAAAGTTGTTTTTTGGCAAGCGCTACATATGAATTTCCCGGACCAACAATTTTATCAACTTTAGGAATTTTTTTGGTCCCAAATGCTAAAGCTGAAATTGCTTGCGCTCCACCGATTTTATAAACCTTATCAATTCCGCAAAATTTACAAGCATATAGAACTGCAGGATTTATTTTGGAATTATTGGTAGGAACGCAAACTACAATTTCTTCAACTCCTGCAACCTGCGCGGGGATTACTGACATCAGAACCGAACTTGGATAAGAAGCACTTCCACCGGGAACGTAAACTCCTAATTTCTGAATTGCTTGCCAATGATTTCCAAGCTCAAAACCTAACTGATCAACAAAATTAAAATCTGCAGGCATTTGTTGTTGATGATAAAATTTAATGCGCTGTGCTGAAATTTTAAATGAGTCAATTAATTCAGGTGAAATTAATTTTTCAGCTTCAAAAAATTCATCTTTGCTAACTAAAAAATCTTCACTGCTTAGAAAATTTGCTTTATCGAATTGATTTGAAAGTTGGAGTATCGCTTCATCACCATCAGCCCTAACCCTTGAAATAATTGATTCAACGTCTTTAGAAATTTTTGGATCATAGGAATTATTTCTTTGCAATAAATCAAAAATTTGCTCAGGCAAAATTGCTTTTAAATTAAAAGTAAGATCATTTTCAATTTTAAAAATTCGCATTGTTGATTGATAATATTTTAAGTTATAACAAATTAGTTTTAATAATTTTAATCACAAATTTTTTCAAAATTGGCAGATCTAATTGTTAAATAATAAAAATTAAATTTAAGTCTTTTATTTAAAAAGAATTTTATCGCCTATTTTAATATTATACTTTTTAACTAATCCAGCATTGATTTCAAGCACTTTTAGAATTTTTTGTTTTGAAGTTATAAAATCCGTAGATTGAGGGGTGGTATTTTGCTGTATTTGAACAATTTTATTTTCGGCATCAATAAAAATCATATCAAGAGGAATAATAGTATTTTTCATCCAGAAATCTACTTTTAATAATTTTGGAAATATAAAAATCATTCCTCTTTTTTCATCTAATTTTTTTAAATTCATTAAGCCATATTGACGCTTTTCTTCATCGTCACAAACAGCAACAGCAAGCTTCAGAACTGATTGGTTATTTTCGTTGAATATTTGTAAAACGCGATTATAATTTGCAGGATCTTGATTAAAATTTTCTATTGAATTTAGGGATTGCGATTTAATTGTTTTATCACTATTTTTGGCATTAGTTTTTTCTATTAAAATAAAATTTATTATAATAAAAGCAATGATAGTTAATAAAAAATGTTTACTACTATTATTCATAAGTTTTTACATTATTTTGTATTTTACAGCGCAAATTTCTTTTGCCAATGACTTGCTAAATGACTTAGATAATCATGATCGCAAAGCTAGTTTGAACAATAATAAAACAACAAAAAACAAATCACTTCCAACTAAAATTCGTTCAGAAATTATAACTATAAATCGCCAAAATCAAACCGTAGAATTTAATGATAATGTAGTAGTTGAGAAAGAAGATTCTTCTTTGCTTGCAGACAAAATGATTGTTATTTATGAAGAAGAAAAAAGCAATAATTTAAATTCCAAACAAAATAAAATTAAACGCATCGATGCGTATAATCATGTTAAAATTTTCAGCGATGAATCAACTGCAACAGGTGATAACGGTTATTACGATCCAGCGCAAAATATTTTTGTTTTACAAAAAAATGTTATGGTTAATAATGGAACTTCAATTGCTAGTGGTGATAAATTTATTTATGATTTAAAAACCAAAAAAGGCAATTTAATTGGCAAACAAAATCAAATTTCAGCAAACGTAAATTCAACAAAAAATTCAAATATCAACAATATTGATGATCGCGTTACCGTAATCATTGGCGATGATATTAAAGATCTTAAAAAATCTAAAAAAACTCATGAACAAAAAAATTCTCAAAGTCAATAATTTGGCAAAATCATATCAAAAAAAAGTTGTAATTCGCGATGTCAGTCTCGAAGTTTCGCAAGGCGAAGTTGTTGGCTTACTTGGACCAAATGGCGCTGGTAAAACCACAAGCTTTTACATGATTGTTGGATTAATTCCTAATGATTCAGGATCAATTTTTATTGATCAAATCGATATTACTCACTTGCCAATGTATCAACGAGCAAGATTAGGAATTGGTTATCTTCCGCAAGAAGCTTCAATTTTTCGCGGAATGACAGTTGAGCAAAATATCATGGCAATTCTTGAAATTGCAGAAGCTAATAGCGTTAAGCGTCATGAAAAATTAAATGATTTGTTGAATGAATTTTCAATAAATCATTTGCGTAAATCTCACGCCTTATCTCTTTCGGGAGGAGAAAGAAGAAGAGTTGAAATTGCTCGTGCATTAGCAACCAATCCTTCATTTATTCTACTTGATGAACCATTCGCAGGAATTGATCCAATTGCCGTAAACGATATCATTGAAATGATTAATCATTTAAAAAATCGCCAGATTGGTGTTTTAATTACCGATCATAATGTTCGCGAAACCTTGTCAATTGTAGATCGAGCTTATATTGTTTATGATGGAAAAATTTTAACATCCGGTTCCAAAAAAGATATTATTGAAAATGAGCAAGTTAGAAAAGTCTATTTAGGTAGTGATTTTAAAATTTAATCAGATGGTGATTTTAAAATTTAAATTTATCAAAATTTTTTAAATTTTATTTTAACATTTTTAAAAAAATCAAACATTGAAAGATTGTCCACAACCGCAATTTGCTTTGGC
>CAILUF010000154.1 GCA_903837365.1 uncultured Alphaproteobacteria bacterium
CAACATATTTTGCGCGTGATATTTTATGTTTAATTTTAACAAGAATTTCTTCAAGATAATCATCAACAAAATGCCAAGCACCCATATTTTTCGGTTCTTCTTGGCACCTGATTATTTCGGCATTTTTATATTTTTTTAATTCTTCACTAATTTCGTTAATTGGAAATGGATAAAGTTGTTCAAGACGAATTAGAGCAATATCGTTGATTTTCTTGGCTTGACGCGCTTCAAATAAATCGTAATAAACTTTACCGCTACATAAAATTACGCGTTTAATTTTACTGTCTTCGCATAATTTTTCGCTTTCGATAATTGCTGGACGAAAATTGAAATTTGTAAATTCTTCGATTGTTGAAACGGCAAGTTTATGACGCAGTAATGATTTTGGAGACATAACTATCAAGGGTTTGCGATCTTTATTTAAAATTTGATTTCGCAAAGCGTGAAAAAAATTCGCAGGATTTGTAATATTCATAACTCGCAAATTATCATTAGCGCAAGCTTGCAAATATCTTTCGAGACGCGCTGATGAATGTTCCGGACCTTGACCTTCATAACCATGCGGCAGTAACATTACCAAGCCAGATTTGCGTAACCACTTAACTTCCGAAGAAGCAATAAATTGATCAAAAATAATTTGCGCACCATTGGCAAAATCACCAAATTGCGCTTCCCAAATTGTTAAGGCATTGGGAGCGGATAAGGAATAACCATATTCGAAACCTAGAACTCCATACTCCGAAAGTACAGAATCGTAAACTTCATATTTAGCTTTTTGGTTTAGAGAGTTAAAAATATTATGCCTATTGCCATTCGTCATATCGTGTAAAATGGAATGACGATGCGAAAATGTTCCGCGTCCAGCGTCTTGACCGGTAATGCGTACATCATTGCCTTGATCAACTAATGATGCAAAGGCTAGAGCCTCAGCATTTCCCCAGTCGATATTTTTGCCTTCCAAAACGGCATTTTTTCTTGCTTCAAGTTGTTTAACAATTTTTGGATTGGCATTAAAACCGCTCGGAATTACACAAATTTTATCGATCAAATCACAAAGATTTTTTTTCGATAATGAAGTTTTGCTGATAGTGCTATCGCCATTTTGAATATGTTGCCAATCACCTTTAAGCCAATCTGCCTCTAAGGCTTTGTAAGTTGTCGCAAGATTAAATTCATTGTTAAGCATTACTTCAAATTCATCAATCATCGCTTGATATTGCTGTTCATTTATTACGCCTTCTTTGAGTAATTGTTGAGAATAAATTTTTTCAAGCGAAGGATGATCTTTAATTTTGCTATACATCACTGGTTGAGTGTAGAATGGCTCGTCACCTTCATTGTGACCATATTTACGATAGCAAATTATATCGAGTACCGCATCTTTTTTGAAGGTTTGACGGTAACGCGAAATGATGCTAGAAATTTTAACAACATCTTCAACCGCATCGCCATTGACGTGAAAAATTGGCGCGTTAATTGACTTAGCAAGATCCGATGCGTATAAAGTGCTACGCGAATCTGTAGGATTGGCAGTAAAGCCAATTTGATTATTGACGATAATGTGGATAACACCTCCAGTGTCATAGCCAGCGGTACCATTCATGACAAGACTTTCAGCAACTGAACCTTGTCCTGCAAATGCTGCATCGCCATGAATGAGAAGGGCAAGTGCTTGCGTACGCGATTTATCTTGCAGTAAATCTTGAGTAGCGCGAATTCTTCCTGCCACTACAGTGTTTACAGCTTCAAGGTGCGAAGGGTTAAACGCTAATGATAGTGAAATTTCATTATTAGCGATTTTTCTTTTGCTTGAAAAGCCCATGTGATATTTCACGTCACCCGATTTAGTTGCACTTTCAGGAATTCCTGGCGTTCCTTGAAATTCGGAAATTAAGCGATGATAAGGTTTTTTCATTACCCCAGTCAAAATATTTAGTCGACCGCGATGCGCCATGCCAATGATAATTTTTTTAACAGAAGATTTTGCAGAATTATCGATAATTTTTTCGATAGCGCAAATTGAAGATTCGCCACCTTCAATGGAAAATCTTTTAGCGCCGGGAAATCTTTTGTGTAAAAATTGTTCGAATCTTTCGCTACGAATTATTTCGCTTAAAATTTTCTTTTTTTCTTCATTAGAAATTGGCGTAAAGACTTCATTCTCTAGTTCATTAGTTAACCAATCTTTTTCTTGTTGATCAAAAATATAATCAAATTCTGCGCCAATTTTATTGCAATAAATGTGATTGAGATTGCTGATTACTTGCGCTAATTTAACTTGCGAATTTGCAAAATTGACTTCTTTTTGCAGATCATCTTGATTTAAATCGTGAGTTTGAATACTAATTTCTGTAACATTTTTAATTGGCTTTAACTCAAGTGGATCAAGGTTAGATGCCAAATGGCCAAATTTTTTATAAGCATCAATTAATTTGCTTAGGCGAATTTCTAAATCCTTATTGCCAATGGCTGAATTTTTAGAAATTGCCTCAATATTTTTGGCAGAAGATTTTTGATCTTTTTTGATTTCTTTAACGGAATTTGAAGATATATCAAAATCTTGTGAACCTACAACCTTTATGTTGCGCTTACTCCAAGAAGGACCGTTATAATCAGCTAGAATTGCTTTTAATTCATCATTATTTTCGTTAAAAAAATTGACCCATGACTGATCAATTGCTTGCGGATTTTCTAAAAATTTTTGATAAATTTCATTTATAAAAATAACATTGGCACTGAATAAGGGTGCGGTTTGAGCAAAATCTTTAGTCATAAGTAAGTAACTTTTGAATGTAGTTTTATTTTTTGTGATAAAACAAGATAACCAATTAATATTAGTTAATAACTATTTAAAAAAAATATTTTACAATATTTCTGATTAAAAATATTGTAAAATATTTTTGGTAGCGGAGGAGGGAATTGAACCCCCGACACGCGGATTATGATCCCGCTGCTCTACCAACTGAGCTACTCCGCCTTGCTAGTTTTGATCTTCTAGTTTATAATTTATTTTGCGATTTTAGACAATTATTTGAAATTATTTTAAAAGAAATTGCGAAAAATAATTTTCATTATTTTGCGATTTTTTAGCTTTGTCAATTTCTGGCTTGTTATGTAAAATGCTTTCAAAATTATTATTTTGACTAGTTTAAACTCTCGCAAATTAATTTTCAAATATTTTATCGATCACTTAAATTTGTAATCTTCTTATCAAGTAGGAATATAGAGCTTGAGGCTTTCTTGAGCGTTTTTATAATTCGAAGATGTGTAAGGCAATCAATCTTTTATTTGAGTAAATTATCTCGCGGACATTGATGATGGCGAGCTTGTTCTTGCTAATAAAGGTGTTATTGCTTGTTTTATATTTTGATGAGAAGTTTTCATTACTTGGTTAAACTTATTGATAAAATTATATTTTACATATTCTTGTTTTAATTTATTATCGACGCCTTCAAGAAGGAGTTCTTGCAGCAATTCACAATCTAATCTTTTTAAACGCATCCCAACTTCTTTATGTTTTCCAGCTCTTCCGGTAAATATCTCTCTAGCTAATAATTTTTTTTGGAAGTGTGCTGAAAATTTTATTGATTGAGATTTTTTTTCTTGCCAATTATCACCAAATAATTTTTTAAAATCATTTGCAATTTCTTGTTGTTTTGGGCCTTGAAAAGCATTACCCAATCCTTCATATTTAATTGCTAAAAAACAAAATAAAATCATATCATCATCATTGATTGAGAATGCTTTCTGAGCTTCTTTTAAAGCATTTTTAAAAATATCTTTTACTTCATTGCTTTCTAATGTGATTTTCTTTCTAAAGTGAAACCTGTCATTATTTTGTCTTGATTGATAATTTGAAGGGTGGCGCGAAGAATCATTGGCAAGGGAATAAAAATATCTATCATTAGTTTGTTGTAATGATAATTTTGTAGATGGGGTTTGAGAATCAGCTGAAATAGGCTTTAGATGAGACATTGCATTAAATTGTTGTACAATTTCTAGGAGTTTTGTCTTCAAACTTCGTAGATTAATTTTTGAATCTTTTTTAACTAGTTGCTGAAATTTTTCGGCAATTTTTTTTACTACTTGGAAATTAGGAGCTTGAGTTGAAGAATCATTTTCGCACCAATTAACAATGATTTTAACAAAATCTTCAACTTTATATTCGCTTAGCGGAAGTGCAGAAATGTTATTGCAACGATGCTTGATTGCATTGCTAAAATTCGATCTTCCAGCGCTACTTGCTTTGTTAACGCTG
>CAILUF010000155.1 GCA_903837365.1 uncultured Alphaproteobacteria bacterium
ACCAAATTATTGTAAAAATCAAAAAAATTGAAATATTGCCATATTGATGATAAAAACTATAATTTCTTCTTCTTAGTAATTCTACATCAACTACAGCCTCTTGATTCAAATCAATCTTTTCGACAATATTGCCATTAGCGTCAATTGAAGCTGAAATGCCAGTTCCTGCAACGCGAATCAGTGGAGTTGAATATTCAATCGCACGCATTTGCGCAATTCCCAAATGTTGATAAGGACCAGAACTATTGCCAAACCAGGCATCATTGGTGATATTAATAAACAAATCCGGATGTTGATTTTTAGCAATAATTTCACGCGAAAAAATTACTTCATAGCAAATTAAGGGATTAAAAGAAAAATGATTGGCATTAATGGTTTGCGCTCCATTTCCAGCGGAAAATCCGGTTCCTCCACCAGTAATTTTATCAATAATTTCATCGATGAATAAAAAAGAAAAAAATTTTTGCAATGGAACATATTCGCCAAAAGGAACGAGATGATGTTTATCATAAGTTGCACTAATTCCATGTGAATTAATCATAAAAACACTGTTAAAAACCTTAGAGATTTCATTGCCATTTGTTCGCTCAACCCTTAATCCACCAGTTATTAATTCACCATCTTTGGGAATGGCGAGTTTTAACAAAGGCATTAATCTAGAATCATTTTCAATGATATAAGGGATTGATGTTTCGGCCCAAATAACTGCTTTAACATTTTCTAAAGGCATTGAACGCGTAAGCTCGATATGTTTAAAAAAATTATTATAGCGCTCATTTTCTTGCCATTTTATATCTTGCTTTATATTGGCTTGAACTAGACGAATCTTATCTTGCAAGCGAGAATTATTTTTAGAAATATTGGTAGAATTTTTAATCGCAAAAAATCCAAAAATAAAATTTATCAGTAAAATAAAAATTATAATAAACAGAAAATTTTTATCAGCTTTGATATTTTTCTTATCAAATAAAATAACTGGCAATAAAGCAGTTATCACGGCCAAGAAGCTTAGAAAATATACTCCAAATAAAGATGCACTTTGCGAAGAATGAATAGAAAATAACCAAGCATAGCCTAAAAGGTTCCAGGCAAAACCGCTAAATAAAGTTGAACGCAAAGCTTCAAAAATCACCCAAAGCATTGCTAAAATTAATATTTTTTGATAATGAAATTTTAATGAAAATTTCTGAATTATTATACGATAAGCTATTGCCAAAAAGCCAAAATATAAGGCCAAAAATCCTGGAATTGCCGTTAGAGCAAAGGGGATAAGCCATGCGAATTTTTGAGCATCAACGAGAAGCGAGATAGCAATCCAATAAATTCCAAATAAAAAATAACCATAACCAAAACAAAATCCACGGATGAAAATATTTTTTTTAGAATTATTTTTTTCAAGTAAAAAATATAAAATTGGCAAGGCAATCAATAAAGTAAAAAAAAAGTTAAATGGCGCAAAAGCCAGAGCACAAATACTTCCTGACAAGATTGCTAAAAATTTTGGATAATTTTCTAAGATCTTGTTATTTTTTAATTTTATTTTTTCGAGCATATATTTCAATTTTTGTAGTAGTGAATTTGTCACCCATTAGTTTATAATTTTTACCGTTAATTTCAAAATATTTATTTTTTTCAAAAGCATCTTGATACCTATATACACTGATCGTATCAACATATTGAAAATTATTATTTAATAATTTTTTAT
>CAILUF010000156.1 GCA_903837365.1 uncultured Alphaproteobacteria bacterium
ATCCCTTCAAATACGGGATACAATACCAATAAAAATGAAGATGAAAGATATTTTATAAAGTTTTTTTTTGAATCCCCAAAATTTAATTATCAAGAAAGATCTGATTTTTTAGATAAGTCTTGTGAAAAAAATCACAACTTAGTAAGGAAAGCTATAAATTCAAATAATGAGGGTAGTATTAATTTAATGCAAAATTTGAGCATTAATTTAATTCAACTTGAGTTAGTGCGTAATGTTTTTGGATGTTCCCCTGAATTAAAGGCAAAATTATTATCAACCGCTTTAGATTCAGAAAACATTAATAGTGAAGAAAAAATTGCTTTATTAACAGCCCTTTTCGCAACTAATGATCAAGAAAAATTAAATTTAATTTATGATTATTTTTTGAACAAAGACTTGGCTTCCGCTCAAGAATTATTGACCCAAGAAGTTGTCGGGGCATTATTCAAATCTAATATAAATCAAGAAAAAAAATTAGATTTAGGGAAAAAAATTTTAGGCGACGATGGCCTAGATGTCAAATTTAAAAAAAGTTTTTACGATTTCTTACCTGAAGAATTTCGTTCCGCTTTGAATCTGGATCCGGAATATGTCAAATCCGAAGTGAAATTAGTTTTGTCAGGAATTATAAGGGAAGTGAAAACTCAACAAAAGACTGATTTTTCAGTTATAAGATTAAAAGAAAAAAGTAGATCTCCGTCGCCAGATCAAAATTCTTCGTCTCTTGTTGATGACTCAAATAGTTCTTCATCATTTTCTGTAATTAGAACAACAGGAGGTAATAGCGGATCTCAATCGCCTGATGGACAAGTCGTCTCCGCCCCCTCATCACCTGATGGACAAGTTATCTCCGCAGGTTCAGAATCGCCCGATGAAAGAAGGGGAGCCCCAAATTCGCCGTCGTCAATTACTGGTGCAACGATTGGAGTGGGATCTTCTGGACCCGAAATATCCAGCGCTATCGCAATTGTGGATAATGTTCTTTCGGCTGAAGATTGCGAAGAATTGCAAAAAATACTTACGGGCAGAGTTTTTGGCGGTTTCAGAGATGTTCGTTCTTACGCTTCTGAAGAATTTATTCCCGATTCACCATTAAAAATTTTTCACGTTGATTATAAAAAGGAAAATCCATTTGGAAATGATGGAGTTTCTGCGTCAAATGGTTTCTTAAAAGAAAGATTTCATCGCGAAAATTTCGATCCATTACTTGAAAAAATTTACAAAAGTGATAATACATTTAATAAAAAAAGATTAAAATCATATTTATATGCGATTCTAGCAATTTCGACGGGAGAAAGTAATTCGATCGCTAGTTTTTTTGAATGTTATGATAATCTTTTCAATGGTAAGGACATAAAATTTGATGGACCAGGGCATGGATCTTCGATCGAAAAACCAGAAGATTATGTGAAATTAAAAATTATAATAAGGGAAATGGAGAGGATTCGTGACAAGTCTTCTAAAGAGGGGAACCCAGCTTTTACAGAAAAAAATTTATACAACTGGATGAGAGC
>CAILUF010000157.1 GCA_903837365.1 uncultured Alphaproteobacteria bacterium
AATAATTGATTAAGTTTAGTTAAAGTTGAGTTGATAATAAATTAACCTGAAAATACATGCTTTTATAATTTAAAAATAAGCTTATCTTAAAAAAACTTGCCGTTGCGTTTAGCGTGATTTAAAAAATATTTTTACTTAATTTCAAAAAATGCATCGCTTTAAATTCAAGATTTTATTTAAAATTGAAAATAATATGAGCTAGTAAAAACCAAAAGTAAATATTAAATATTCCTAAAAGTTATTTAAACATGATTAAAAAAATTAAAGCAAATAATTTTTATTGTAAAGCACTTCTTTGTATTTGAATTATTTTTTCCGCTGATTTTTTTGCCAATTCATACATTTCGCTAACTTGCTTAAAGGTCATTGATCCAGCTTCTGCGGTACCTTGTATTTCAATTAGATCGTAATTTTTATTAAGCACAAAATTGCAATCAACTTCGCATTTGCTATCTTCCAAGTAATCTAAATCAGCCATAATTTGATTATTATAAATTCCACAGGATACGGCACAAACCTCATTTTTCATCGGATTATAATCGATAGTTCTATCGCGTAATAATTTTTTTATTGCCAAACTAAGTGCAACAAATCCTCCGGTAATACTAGCGCAACGCGTTGAACCATCAGCTTGAATTACATCGCAATCTATTGTAATTTGTCTTTCGCCAAGTAATTTTAAATCAACGGCAAAACGAAGAGACCTGGAAATTAAGCGTTGAATTTCAAGATTCCTACCATTTGGTTTAAGCGGATCTTTATCAATTCTTTGATGAGTGGAGCGCGCGAGCATATTGTAATTTGCAGTAATCCAACCTTGGCCTTTATTTCTTAAAAAATGCGGAACTTTTTCTTCAACCGATGCGGTGCAAATCACCTGAGTATTGCCAAAACTTATCAGGCAGGAACCTTCGGCGTAGTTGTTAATATTGGTTTTAATTGAGATATCACGAATTTCATCGAGATTTCTTTTTGAAGGACGAATTGACATTTAGTTTTATTTTATATTACTCAATTGTTGTAAATCTAGGATTTGGCTGTAATCGATCTGCGTTTAAATATTGAGAAGGAGATTTCGATGTTGAATTTTGTTTGCCAAATGAATCAAGAATTTCAATTTTAAATTCAGTTCTTCCGCGATTGATAAAATTGCTAGCAAGGCTTGCAATAAGAGCCAGAGCCTTTTGTTGTGAAGTTGAACCGAAATCAAAATGAATTGATTCCTCATCGATCATTTTATTATTTTGACGATTATCTTCTTTGATATTTTTAATAAATTGATCATTATTATTTTTTATAATTTCCTTTTTATTTTGAGCATCAATATCGTTAATTTTCGTTACTTTTATTTGATTATCCTGTTGACTAATTAAAATTTTTCCAGTTTCCAAAACTTCCTCTAAGGCATTTTTCTTTTCATCTTTAGTTTTTTTACCAACATGAAGAAGCGATATCAAATCCTCTTCAATAGATTTTTCAATATTTTCAAGGCGAGATTGTTTTTTATCATCAATTCCTTTTTGAATTTTCTCATTAATTTGTTGAGAAGTTAATAGAGCAATTTCATCTAACTGCTCTTGATTAATTCCTAAATGAGAAAATCTATCGGGATTTCTTTTAAAATCATCGCTTAAATCATTGGCAATCATCGCTGAAATCGATGATATTTCGCCAATATGTTGAGGTTGATAATATGGATTAGCAATATCCAAATCTGCTTTATTTGCAGTATAAATTTTCAATAATTCTTTATCATTTTTAATTATATTGGCAAGAGATTTAACGGTATTGCTAAGATTATCTTTTGCTTTACGAAGCATGTAAAGGCTATTAAAAATTCCTTCTTTAGAAATTTGGTAAATTAAATTTATTTGAGCTTTTTTATTATCATCGCCCTTAATAATTTTTGAAAATAATGACGAACCTTTACTAGCTTGACCAATGTTTTGATTTAATTGTTTATTTTGACTATTTAGACCAATTCCTTTTAAAAATTCTAAAATATATGCCTTTGATAATTGTTCAATTTGCGTTTCATCGTTAATTATTGAGCCTAAAAAAGAGGAAAGATCTCTAGAAAGACCATTCTGATGTTCACTTGGAACGCCAAGATCTCTAAATAATTTTTTAAAAATAGGTTGTTGTATTGAGTCAACTGGTTGTTGACTATTTAATGAATTTTGAGAGGAAGAATTTTTCATAAGATTTTCTTTAAATTAAAAACTTTCTAATTATTAATTTGATTTTTTTTTACATCAAGAGGAAAAAAAATTTCTTAAAAATATTTATCAA
>CAILUF010000158.1 GCA_903837365.1 uncultured Alphaproteobacteria bacterium
GCTAACAATCTGACTTTTGATGTTAGTGGCGGTTCTGGTAACTGCGGGTAAAATTTTGCTCAAGTTTTTTTTAATTGATTAAGAATAAAAAAATTAACTGTTTTTATTTATGACAAAATTTAAAAATTAAAGTGCAACATGAGTGAAGAAAATAAATTTAAGTTTAACAAATAAGGTTGATTTAAACTTAAAATTATTTGAGGTTAAATTTAATTTTTTAAAGCAAATTTTTAATCACTGAAATTAGCTCTTGATGATTAAAATAAAGTGGAATAATTCCCGAATTATTAAATCCATTTTTAAGAATTTCTTGGGAAATTGAATTTGAAATTTTATGGGAAGAATGCCCGTAGATAATTGGATGACATCGGCTGTTATATGCGCATTCAACATCGGAAATTGTATCGCCAACAAACCAAACGCAATCTTTTTGCAAATCAATATCGCTAAGCATCAAAGCTAGGTCAATGGCGCTATGATGAGGTTTATCAAAATTGGCATCGAGTGCGCCAATTGTTGAAAAAAAATATTGTTCAATTTGTAAATTTTTTACTTCTTTACGAAGAGTAGTGCCGATTTTATTACTGACTAAAAATTGTAAAATTTCTAGATCTTTTAGAGTTTTAATTAATTCAAGTGCGTTTGGTAATAATTGAATTTCCTCAATGTTAATGGCATTGTAGGCATTACGATAAATTTTACCAGCCTCTTGCCAATTGTCACCAAAAATTTCTGGGAAATAATCGCGCATTGATTTATGAACATTATCGCGAACTTGATCTAAAGTCCATAATGGTTTGGCAAATTTTTCCATGGTAACATTAAGGGCTTTTTGAATTAGTGGCCATGTATCGACAAGGGTATTATCCCAATCAAAAATAATTGCTTGAGGTTTTGGTAATTTTTGTAGAGCCTTGATATTGCTTAAGATATTGAGCATTTTTATAATTATTTTTATGATTTTAAAAAATCGCAGTTTGGTTAAGATGGATCAAAAAAATTTTCAAATTTATTTTTTTTGCCATCCATTTCTTTGGCTTCAGATAAAGCTGGTTTTTTTTTGGTAATATTTGGCCACTTCTTGGCATAGGTTCTATTGATTTCAACCCATTTTGTTAAATCAGGAGATTCCGCAAAAATTGCCTCAGCTGGACATTCGAGAACACAAACTCCGCAATCAATACAAGCATCGGGATCAATTACTAGCATGTTGTTACCTTCGTAAAAACAATCAACAGGGCAAACGGTAACACAATCGGTGTATTTGCAACGCACACAATTATCGGTAACTACATAGGTCATATTTAATTAATCTTTGTTTAATTTATTTAACATTAATTGATTCTTAACTAATATTAGTGATAAAAATATAAAATAACAAAAACTCAGTAAAAACATTAGAATTAATGGTTTTAACATTTGCGGATCTATGGAAATTCCTTGTGAGCGAATGATGCTGGCTTTTTGATGCAAGGAATTCCAATAGTCAACTGAAAATTTTATAATTGGAATATTGATAAAACCAATAATTGAAATTATCGCCCCAACCTTCTGGCCTTTGGATTTATCGGCAAAGCTATCGATTAACAATAAATAACCCAAATATAAAAAAAACAAAATTAACATTGAAGTTAAACGCGCATCCCAAACCCACCAAGCACCCCAGATTGGCTTTCCCCAAATGCTTCCCGTAAATAAAGTTACTAAAGAAAATAGACAACCAATCAATGCCATTGAACGCGCAATAACATAAAAGAAAGGATTTTTCCAAATAAAACCAGCCAAATTAAACAAGGCTAAAAAACTATAAATCATTAACGACATCCACGCACATGGCACGTGAATATACATGATTCTAACGGCATTGCCTTGTTGATAATCGGGCGGGGAATTGATAATCGAAAATATTGCGCTAATAAAAAAAAATACGAGAAGCGCTCCAAAAAGTGGAGTAAAGAATTTAAAGTTTTTATCAAAATTTTTTAATTTTAAAAAATATGAAATCATCGCCGAGGAATGTATTACTTGCTAAATTAAAAAAATAAAATCTCGCAATTTTAAAAAAAATTGCTTAATTCTTATCGAGTTATAATATTTAAACTTAAAAAAGTTTTAAAAGCAATCAACAAAACATGCTTACTTGTAAAACTTGCGAATCTTAGTAAAATCGTAAATTAAAACTTAATTAAAAACTTAAATTAAATATGCAAATTATTTTAGCGAAACCGCGCGGATTCTGCGCTGGAGTAAGACGAGCAATTGAAACTGTTGAAAAGGCAATTGAAAAATTCGGAGCACCAGTTTATGTTCGTCATGAAATTGTTCACAATAAATTTGTTGTTGAAACTTTACAAAAAAAAGGCGCAATTTTTGTTAATGAAGTAAGTAAAATTCCCGAAGGAGCGATTACAATTTTTTCAGCGCATGGCGTTTCGAATCAAGTTGAGGTTGATGCGTTAAATCGCGGATTAGATGTTATTGATGCCACCTGCCCTTTGGTAAGTAAGGTTCATCGCGAAGCAAAAAAACATGAAGAAGATGGTTACGAAATAATTTTAATTGGTCATCGCGGACATCCTGAGGTTGAGGGAACTAGTGGCAGAGTTAAGAAGGAAGTTATTTTAGTAACCAATGAAGAGGATGCCAAAAAAATTACAATAAAAAATCCTCAAAAAATTGCCTTTGTAACCCAAACTACTCTAAGCGTTGAAGATACTAAAAAAATTGTCGATATTCTTGAAACGAGATTTCCGCAATTACAAAAAGGCTTGGCAACCAAGGATATTTGCTACGCAACTCAAAATCGCCAAGATGCTGTAAAACAATTGGCAAAAATTGCCGATATTTTATTGGTGATTGGTGCCAAAAATTCTTCTAACTCTAATCGTTTGCGTGACCTTGGCGAAGAATCAGGATTGCCTTCTTACTTAATCAATGAAGCAAAAGATATCCAAAGAAATTGGTTTAACAATGTTGAAAATATTGGACTGACCGCTGGAGCATCAGCTCCTGAAATTCTTGTACAAGAAGTTATTGCTAAAATTAAAGAAATTTTTGGTGATGATGTTAAGGTTGCCGATATAGAAGGAATTGAGGAAAATGTATTTTTTGCCTTACCAAAAAAAATTCGCACTGACTCTAAAGTCAGCTCTTAAGTTATAACATTTTCAATTTTAAATCAGGCATTTGAATTTAAAGGCGAGGTCTGCGTAAAGCTACTAAAATTTAGCTGCGCAAAGATGAGGATCTGAAAAATTCATCTTAAAAAATTCAATTGCATCATTTAAAATTGGAAATGAAGGGATGAGGGTTGCGTGGTGTTAAGTGGTGTGATAAAAAGTTATTCAGTAATTTTTATACCAAATTTTTTACTTAAATATTTTTCAATACTTTTGCGCTCTTCATTACGTAGTACGCGATCATAAACAATAATTTCGCCAATTAAACCTTTCCAAGTTTCATTACCTGGTCCACCAATACTACCAACATATAAAGCTGGATTTGAAGTTAATGGCGAGTAAGATGCATCAGTAGAAGTGCCATTTACAAAAGATGATCCGCCACCTGATTGGCTTGCAACTGATGTAGTTTCAGCGTTGCCGTTGATGTAAACTGTCATATTTCCAGTAGTAACACCTTCATAAACTGCGGTAATAATTTCAGCTGTAGAATTAGAGTTAGAGGTGTTAGTTGAGCATAACAAGCTGTCATTAAACAAAAGACCTCTTTTATTGTCAGCAGTTTTAACATGTCCCCAACCATCAAAAGAAGGATCTGGAGAGTTGAAAAAAGTTGATCTAAATTTACCGATTACTTCGCTTTCAGCTTTTGATACTACGAAGAAAGTAAATCTATTACCAAGTGTTTTTAATTTTGCAGCTTGAGCAATACTGCTAGAAGTTGATAATACAAAATATCCATTAGTTCCGCCATCGCCAGTAAATTTTACCGAAGGAATATTATTTATTCCACCTGAAATAAAAGTAACTGAAGGTGAGCCGGCTTTAACTGCATAATATTTAATGGTGTTTTGCGGATTAACATCATTCCATTGAGTTAATTTATAATCATCATCAGCTTGAATTTCAATAAAACTTTCATCCATTGTTGGTTCTAACCAAAGTGCCAAATCTTTAATACCAGAAATAGGAGAGCTTTTGGTTAAGCTTCTGGCTGTGGCAATTTTAATTTGTTTAACTAATCGTGAAGACTGGGTAACACCCGCAACCAATATGCCGATAATAAGAACAACAATCGATAACTCGATCATTGAGAAAGCTTTGTTTTTCATATTTTTTATAATAAAAGTTTTAACTTGGACTCTACAACATCAAAATTTTACTCCTACCAAAGATGGTTAGGATGAAAAAAATTTGATGATTACAGAAATTACATTTCAGTATTGATAGGAAAATTTTTTTACAGTTTAAAGGCAAATGATTTTTTAAAATTGTTTTAAAAAAATACATCTTTAAAATTCATCATAAACTGTAAGCCTTAGAGATTCTAAGGGTATTTTAATTTCTTTTTTTAAGAAAATTTCTTAGTAAGTTAACAAAACTATTAATAACTTTATTAATATTTAGAAAGTCTTAAAAAAAAATTTTACAAAAGTAAATAAAAAAATTACTTAATTCAAAGAAATATTATCAAAAATAAATTATGAAAACTAAAATTTTCCTTGATAAATTTTTATGATATTATCAAGCATTTTTAACGCTTCATCTCTTGGACGTTGAAAGGTATTTCGACCAATGATAGAGCCGTTAGCACCACCTTTGTAGATTTCACGAATTTCACTGTAAATATCCTCTTGGCTTTTAGCATTACCACCAGAAAATACCACGATTCTTCGACCTGCAAAAGCAGATTTTATAACATGCTTGATGCGATGTTCAAGAGTATCTACTTCAATTTTTAATTTTTCGTAAACCTTAATTGCATCAAGATTTTCTAGGGCTTGAGTTGGTGGCTTAACTTTGATAATATGTGCACCAAGTAACGCGGCAATGTGAGTTGCATAAGCGCAAATATCAATCGCTGTTTCACCAATTTTCGACAAATCACCTCCACGCGGATAGGACCAAATAACTACGGCTAAACCATAAGATTTTGCTTCTTGCGAAATTTCACGAATCTCTTCAAACATATCAAATGCCGCATCAGATCCCGGATAAATTGTAAAGCCAATTGCACTGCAACCAAGTCGTAACGCATCCTTTACTGATGCAGTGGTAGCTTGATGCGGAGCTGTTCCACCATTATGAAGTGAATTTGACGAATTAACTTTAAGGATTGTAGGAATTTCTCCAGCAAAACTATCGGCACCAGCTTCTAGCATGCCAAGTGGCGCAGCGTAGGCGTTAAGACCAGCTTCAATCGCTAATTCATAGTGATAGTGCGGATCGTAAGCGTCAGGATTAACTGCAAAACTTCGATCTGGACCATGTTCAAAACCTTGATCAACTGGCAAGATAACCATTTTACCCGTTCCAGATAATTTGCCATGCATCATGATTCGCGCTAGATTAGTCTTGATTCCAGGACTATCGCTTTCGTAATAAGATAAAATTTTTTTTACTTTTGAAGAAACTTTCATAAATTTTGTTTTGTGTTTTTTAAAAAAAATAACTTTGAAATTTTTAAAACTTTTACAATTAAGCGTCAAGAAAAAGATTTTTATTAAAAAATAAAAAAGTCATTGCAACTATAAAATACAAGACTTAAAAAAGCGTTTCTTAAATATTAAATTTTATTTTTTTTCAAATTTAAATAAAAATGTCAAACATTGAAAGTCAAAAAAATTTATGTTTTTTGCAAATTAAAAATTTTTTGCAACTTACTTCAAATCAAGAAAAAAGCTTAGAAGAATTTGTGACGATTCTGTTAAACCGTAATCAGAATTTTAATTTTATCGGCAAATCAACTATTGATGATGTTTGGCATCGCCATATTCTTGACTGCGCACAGTTGATAAAATATATTCCAAATGTAAATTTAAAGTTTGGGGATTTTGGATCGGGTGCTGGATTGCCCGGAATTATCTTATCAATTCTTGGCTTGAAAGAAATTCATCTCATCGAAAAATCATTTCGTAAAAGTGAATTCTTGCGCGAAGCAAAAAGCCTATCTAATCAACGTATTTTTGTGCAAAATTCCAAGCTAGAAGAAATAGCGAATTTGCAATTTGATTGCATTGTCTCGAGAGCTTTGGCACCTCTTCCAAAGTTACTTGAACATAGTGTTAAATTTTTAAAAAATGAAGGTTTTTGTTTATTTTTAAAAGGTAAAAATTTACAATCAGAAATTAATGACAGTAAAAAACAATTTGTTTTTGAATATGAGCTTTTCCCAAGTATTACTTCAAAGGAAAGCAATATTATTCATCTAAAAAAAATTTCAAAAATTAAATAATTAATCAGGAGTTTATATGTTAATCGGCGTTCCAAAGGAAATAAAAGATCATGAATATCGCAGTGCTTTAACACCCTCAGGTGTAAGAGAATTTGTTAGTGCAGGACATCAAGTTTTAGTCCAAAAATCATTAGGTTTGGCAATCGATTTTAGTGATGAGCAATATGAAGCATCAGGTGCAAAAATTATCGATAATGCTCAAGAAATTTTTCAAAAAGCTGAGATGATTTTTAAAGTTAAAGAACCTCAAAAAAGCGAATGCGAAATGATTCGTAAAAATCAAATTATTTTTTCATATTTACATCTTGCGGCTGAAGCTGAATTGACTAAATCATTGATGAATTCTGGTTGCGTTGCAATTGCTTTTGAAACCGTAACCGCTATCGATAAATCTTTACCATTACTTGCGCCAATGAGTGAAGTTGCTGGAAAATTATCAATTCAAGCTGGCGCTAAATCGCTTGAAAAAGCTCATGGCGGTAGAGGAATTTTACTCGGCGGAGTTCCCGGAGTGGCAAGAGGAAAAGTAGTTATTTTAGGTGGAGGAGTTGCCGGAACAAATGCTTGTAAAGTTGCGATTGGCATGGGTGCGCAAGTTGTTATACTTGATAAATCCTTATCGCGAATTCGTTACCTAAGTGATATTTTCCAAAATTCCGCATCGGTTCTTTACGCCTCAATTGAAAATATTGAAAAAAATGTTCTTGAAGCAGATTTGGTTATTGGTGCAGTTTTAATTCCCGGAGCAACCGCGCCAAAATTAGTATCGGCAAAAACGGTTAAGAAAATGAAAAAAGGTGCGGTGATGGTTGATATCTCAATTGATCAAGGTGGATGTTTTGAGACAAGTCGTCCAACAACTCACAGCAATCCAACTTACGAAGTTGATGGCATAATTCATTATTGCGTAACCAACATGCCTGGAGCGGTTGCCAGAACTTCAACGCAAGCATTGGAAAATTCAACTTTACCTTTTGCTTTAGCAATCGCCAATAAGGGTTATAAAAAAGCTTTAAGCGAAGATAAAAATTTGTTAGCAGGTTTAAATATTTTTGCTGGAAAAGTTACTCATCAAGAAGTTGCTAAAGCCTTGAATCATCATTATTTCGACCCAATTGACGAGCTTTTATAATTTTTAAAAAAGCTTAAAAACGCAAATGTCAAAATTACTTTCAACTGCCGAATTGGTAAAAAAATACCAACTCGATTCCAAAAAATCCTTGGGTCAAAATTTTATTTTTGATAAAAATTTTACCGATAAAATTGTGCGTAACACTTTTGGCAATGCTAGTGATTTAAGTGATTATGAAATTTTAGAAATTGGCGGTGGACCCGGCAGCTTATCGCGCTCGATTCTTGACGCTGGCGCAAAAAAACTTATCGTCATCGAAAAGGATCGTCGTTGTATTTTAGCGCTTCAAGAGCTTAAAAATTTTTATGGCAATCGCATGGAAATTATCGAAGGTGATGCTTTGGAAATTATCGATGACGATAATTTGCAAGGAAATTTTAATAAATTATTTGGTGATAAAAAATTTAAAATAATTGCCAATCTACCTTACAATATCGGTACTCCCCTACTTTTTAAATTTCTAAATTTTCGTAAGCAAATTATTTCAATGCATCTAATGCTTCAAAAAGAAGTTGTACAAAGAATAGTTGCTAAAACCAATGAAGATCACTATGGAAGACTTGCGGTAATGGTTAATTTTTTATGCACTTCAAAAATGCTTTTTACGGTTGATAAAAATGTTTTTACTCCACCTCCTAAAATTACTTCCGCAATAGTTGAGATCATTCCTAAATTAGAAATTGATGAAAAAATTGATTTAAAAAAACTACAAAAAGTTGTTGCTTTTGCTTTTAATCAAAGACGCAAAATGATAAAATCCGCTTTGAAAAATGTTTTTTTTGAAAAGACAATAATGATTTTAGAAAGCTGTAACATCAATCCCCAAGCTCGCGCTGAGCAATTGTCAATTGAGGATTTTTGTAATCTCGCCAAAAATCTTAATGATAATTAATGAAGATGCTATTTCAAATTTAATTTGATTTAATTTCCGTAATTATTACTCAACAATCTCAATGAAAGCTTTTTTGCGCATATCCATCAAATAGCCTTTGGCGTAGTTTCTAAGCTTATTTCTAAAAATAAAATTTCGTGCCAGATCAGCTTCTTTCTTATTGAAAACTTTTTCAACTCGAACATCGAGAACTTTAAAAATGTGATAGCCATCATCCAGTAAAATTGGTTTTGCGTAAGAATTTTTTGGTAAATTATTTATTGCTTGATATATTTTAGGATCAATATCGCCTTGGCTAACCCAGCCAATTTCACCATTATTTTGAGCATTAATACTTGCTGAAAATTGATGGACCAACTCTTTAAAATCAGCACCTCGCGATAAATCATAAAAAATTTTTTGCGAAAATTCTAAAGCATTATTTGCGCTATTATTTTGTGTTAAATTTTTACCGATTACTATTTCCGCTAATAAAAATTTACGAGCATCAGTCCTTGATTTTCCTTGCTCCAAAAATTCTTCAATTTCAAGATCAGTAACTTTAATTTTATTGCTAAAATTATCGGCAATAATTTTTGACCAGAGAATTTCAGCCTCAAGATATTTAGAAAAGTAATTAAATGCGAAGTTATTTTCTTGTAAAAAAAATTTAAATTGAGCAATATTTTTTTTACGCTGGAGTGCAGTGATTTCAAGAGCATTTCGCATTTCATCATCCAAAACAATCACGTTTAATTTTTGGGCTTCCTGACGAATTAATTCTTCCTCGATCATTTTATCAATAATTTGTCCACGTAACATTTCTTTCTCAACTTCATCAGCTATTCTGATTTTTGTACTTTTTATAACATAGCGAATTCGCGCTTGAATTTCGGAATCGGTAATGATTTTATTGTTAACTTTTGCAACTACAAAATCTTGCATTTCTAGATTTTTAGCCTTGATTTGAAATGGCAAAAAAAGTAAAAAAATAGTAATCAACAAACTATATTTTAAATAAATTTTTTGTTGATAATACATAGTTTTTGTTAAGAATTGTTTTTAGTTGTGCATTTATGATTATTGTATTTTTTGATTGAAAACACCAATTCCCCTAATCAAATCAATAGCTCTAGCTAATTGATAATCTTGAGAATAAATTTCTAAATTATCATCGCCAACCTGCTCTTTTTTTGAATCTTCAATTGCCTGTTGTAATTGAACTTCGATATGACCTTTCAAGTCAGCCTCGGAATCACGTTCAATTTTATCGATTTGCTTTTCTATTTTAGCGTTATTAAGAACGATATTTGGTTCAATTCCTTGCGCCTGAATTGATTTACCTGATGGCGTGTAATAAAGCGAAGTTGTTAATCTGAGTGCACCCTGCGAATTCTCAAGAGGAATCACCGATTGCACTGAACCTTTACCAAATGATTTAACGCCCATAATTACAGCTCGCTTATTATCTTGCAATGCTCCAGCAACAATTTCTGATGCTGATGCCGAACCCTCATTGATCAATACCACAATTGGTAATTTCGGGATCAAATTCTCATCGGCAATATCAAGATATTTACGCTCTTCAACGCTTCGCCCTTTTATCGAGACTATTGTTGAATCTTTAGGTAAAAATTGATCACTGACTTTAATAGCCTGGTCAAGCAATCCCCCTGGATTATTACGCAAATCCAACACTAAACCTTTGAGATTTTTTTCGCCAATTTTTTGTTTGAGTTTTTTAATTTCATTTTCTATGCCAATTGATGCTTGCTGAGAAAAAGTATTAATTTTTACATAGGCAACATCGTTGAACTGAGCTGATTTAACAGCTTTAACTTTGATGATTTGTCGCGTTAAATTTTTAATCAGAGGCTCTTTTTCACCTTTTCTTAAAATCGTAATTTTAACGGAAGTTCCTGGACGACCGCGTAATTTTTTAACAACTTCCTCGATTGATAAACCAATTGCATTTTTGTCATTGATTTTGATTATGTAATCGCCAGCTTTTATTCCAGCGCGAAATGCCGGAGTATCTTCAATCGCAGAAATAACCTTAGTAACGGTTAGCTCGTTAGTGATTTCAATTCCTAAACCTCCAAACTCACCTTTGGTTTGAACGCCAATTTCTTTTAGAGCTTCCTCGTTTAAATAAGAGGAATGTGGATCAAGAGATGATAAAATTCCACTAGCTGCAGCTTCGGCGAGTTGATCATCGCTTTTTTCTTCAACGTAATCACTCTTTACTTTCTTGATAATTTGCTCGATAAAATCTTTATTTTTCTTGGTGATTTTTTCATCAATTTTTAACGATTTAATTTGGATTTGCGAAAATGAAAATGCCGAAACAAATCCAAAAAATACAGCACATGCCACTACTAAAAATAATTTTAAATTTTTCATCGGAATTGAATTTTGAAATTAAATAAACATATAAATTTTCTTACTTGTTAATAAATTAATCTGCAAAAAAATAATTGCAAAGACTAAAATTGATCTAGTTTAAAATTTACCAATGATTAAAATTTTAAAAGATGGTAATCGTCATCTTAAAATCACATTTAAGTCAATAAAAGTAAGGCTTGAAAGCTTGTTTATGATTTTAAAAAAATTTGAAATTTTTATATTATTGTGGTAATTTTTTTAACTGATATTCGATAAGATTTATTACGAAAAATCAATTTATCGATAGTAATTAGGAGATGAAGATTGTGAATAAAAATCCTTAAGAATCTATTAGGATTAAATAAGGTTAATCGCTACTAAATTTCTTGTTAATTTCTAGCTATAAGAATTAATAAAATTAATCCTCAATACCATATTCTTCTTTTAAAGCATCGGTGATATTGGCAGGTGGTTCATCGCCATAAGCTGAATATAAAATCACGCCATAATTTTCTAAATGGATAATATCGTCATTCAAAGCTTTGAGAAATAGTTGTAATTTAACTCTTTCAACTAAAACATAATACCAAGCATTTCGCCCAGCATCAACGCCTTTTACCAAATAAATCAAATCTGATTTGGCTTTTTTGGCTGGATCAACATGAGCGTATTTTTTACTAATCTCATCTTGATTAAATTTTTTTGTAAAATCGTTTATGTTGCTTGCTGAATGTGTGGAATTTTCTTTATTATTTCCATCAAGAATTGATTGAATAGAGTTAGATTGAGAAGCGCGAGCTCTAGATGCAAAAGAATTGTCGGACATATGTTTTAAGAATTTTTGTTATTTTTTTTATCTTTTAACCACCAATCATTAACTGATTTTTTTGGACCGCAAGGACCATCATCTAAAGAAACGCATGGACTTTTAATATCGATTACTTTAGTTTTGCATGAAGTAGCTGATAAAAAAAATATGGTAATTAAAAGTAATTTTTTCATTGATGAATTAACTTAATTTTTTAAAATTCATATAAAATTTTATTGAATCTTTTTTTAGAGCTATTTTTTTGTTTGTCAAAACTTTTTTTTACAATCCTAAATTAATGAATAATTTTATTTTTAAAAAAACATTGGTAATAGGCCTTGGAGTAATGGGTGGATCCTTGGCTAAGGCTTTAAAAAAATATGATTTAAGTCATGAAATTTTTGCTTTTGATGAAGATTATTTGGCGATTGAAAGCGCAAAAAAACAAAAGATAATTGATGGCTTTGCGTTACTTGATGAAGCCATTAACGAATTTGATTTAATTGTTATTGCAACACCTTTAAGCAGTTATCAGCAAATTTTTAAAAAAATTTTTCCCTTCCTCAATCAAAAAAATTTAGTAATTGACTTGGGATCGATAAAAGATTTTTCACGACTTTCTTTAAAACTTCCAACTAACTTTATAGCCTGTCATCCCATAGCTGGATCTCATCAATCTGGTTTTGAATTTTCGAGTGCTGAATTATTTGCTAATAAAAAATTTGTAATTTGTAACGCTAAAAATTTAACAGCTGATGTAAAAAAAATTCAAGAGATGGTTAATAAAATTGCAGGTGAAATTGATTTTTTAGAAGCAAAAAAACATGATGAAATTTTTGCCCTTACTTCACATCTTCCACAATTTCTAAGTTTTTTAAGCAAAGAATTTTCGCCAAAAAATCTCGATGATATTTTTTTACAACAATGTTTCCGCCTAGATCAATCTAGCGGAGATATTTGGTCGGATATTTTTAAATTTAATGAAAAAAATATTGAAAAATATTATGAAGAATTTTTCATAAATCTTAGTGAATCCTTCGAAAATTTAACATCTTTTAATTATGATTATTGCAATCAATTAGCTGTTAATTATGAAATTCCGCTACCAAATTTAATCGAACAAAATATTTTTAACGATAATTTTTCTTCAATATTTTTTCGCTTTTTAATTGTTGCAAATTATTTAAAAATTAATGATTTAAAAAACAACTTCCAATATTGCGGTTCAGGCTTTCGTGACTTTACTTCACTTATAGCATTTTGTAATTTAGATGCAGAAAAAATCAAATTTTTTGTAAAAAAAGATTTAATAAAAATTCAAAAATTCTATCAGGCAATTTCTTAAAATTATGACTCAATTAAGTGAAATTAGATCATATCGTCACATTCAACGTCGAAAATCTAAACAAATTTTTATTGGCGATGTTGCAATTGGTGGAGATGCTCCGATTAGCGTTCAATCAATGACCAACACCAAAACTACCGATATACAAGGTACGATTCGCCAAGTTAATGAATGTCACGAATTAGGTGCGCAATTAATGCGCATTTCAGTTCCTGATGAAGAATCCTCTTTGGCATTATCAAAAATTATTCCCAATTGCAATGTCCCAATAATTGCTGATATCCATTTCCATTATCGTCGCGCAATTGAATCCGCTAAAGCAGGAGCAAAATGTTTGCGAATCAATCCCGGCAATATCGGCTCTAAAGAAAAAATTCGTGAAGTAATTAATTGCGCCAAGGATTATGGCTGTGCAATTAGAATTGGCGTAAATGCTGGATCGCTTGAAAATGATTTGCTTGAGAAATATCAAACCCCTACCCCGCAAGCACTAGTTGAATCTGCACTGCGTCATATTAAAATTTTAGAAGATCATGATTTTTTCAATTTTAAAATTAGCGTTAAAGCATCCGATATTTTTCTTGCTTGCGCAAGTTATAAAGAACTTGCAGAAATATGCGATTATCCTTTGCATATCGGAATTACTGAGGCGGGAAGTCAATTTGCAGGAACTATAAAATCGACAATTGGCATTGGCAATTTATTACTGGCTGGAATTGGCGATACGATGCGCATTTCACTTTCGGCAGATCCAAAAGAGGAAGTAAAAGTTGCATTTCAAATTCTTAAATCTTTAGGTTTGCGCGAATATGGCGTTACTATAATTTCTTGCCCATCATGCGCCAGACAAGGTTTTGACGTAATTAAAACCGTTGAAGAAGTTGAAAAAAGAGTTAGCCATATCAAGAAACCGATAACTATTTCAATTTTAGGTTGCGTTGTAAATGGCCTTGGCGAAGCTCAACACACTAAGATTGGCATTACTGGTGGAGGTAATAATCGTCACAATGTTTATCTCAATGGTAAAGCTAATCACAAAACTTCAACTGATGAATTAGTTGAGCATATCGTTAAACTTATTGAAGAAAACACCTTAAATTAAATTTAATTAGATTTACTTAAACTTAGTTTAAGTTAAAGTAATTTAGTTATAATAAAATATTTTAATGACAACTTATTATA
>CAILUF010000159.1 GCA_903837365.1 uncultured Alphaproteobacteria bacterium
AGTAAAAAAAGAAATTAAAAAAAACGAAATCTGTGATATTTATAATTTAAATTTAAAGATGTTTAAATAAAACAAAAACTAACAAAATATTTACTTTTTATTGTATATTGCGAATATTTATTCCCACTCAATAGTTCCTGGTGGTTTTGAAGTATAATCATAAACTACGCGATTAATTCCACGAACTTCGTTAATAATTCGATTGCTAATATTTGATAAAAATTGCGAATCAAAATTATAAACTTCAGCAGTCATACCATCGATTGAATTTACAGCACGAAGAGCTAAAACATTTTCATAGGTTCGCGCATCGCCCATTACTCCAACCGTTTTGATTGGCAATAAAACACAAAATGCTTGCCAAATCTCATCGTAAAGATTCGCCTGGCGTATTTCTTCAATAAAAATATTATCAGCTTCTTGCAAAATTTTTATTTTTTCTTGAGTAATTTCACCGATAATTCTAATTGCCAAACCTGGTCCTGGGAAGGGATGTCGACCAATTAATTTTTGCGGTAAATTTAATTGACGACCCAAATTCCTAACTTCATCTTTGAATAACATCCGCAATGGTTCAAGCAATTTTAATTGCATATTTTCTGGCAATCCTCCAACATTGTGATGAGATTTTATAGTTTGACTAACACCATTATTTGGATGAGATGATTCTATAACATCTGGATAAAGTGTACCTTGAGCAAGGAACTCTGCATCCTTGATTTTAGAGGCTTGTTGATCAAAAACTTCAATAAATGTTTTCCCAATTATTTTCCTTTTTTGTTCGGGATCGCTAACTTTCGATAAGTTTTTTAAAAATAAATCCTTAGCATCGACATAAATAAAATCTCCGGTAAAATTTTTACTAAAAATTTCGCGAACTTCCTGACCTTCATTCTTTCTAAGCAAACCGTGATCTACAAAAATACAAGTTAATTGATTACCAATTGCCTTATCAATTAGACTAGCCGTAACTGAAGAATCAACTCCTCCACTCAATCCGCAAATTACTTTTTTTTGACCAACGATTTTTTTAATATTAGCAATTTCTTGATCCTTAAAATTTTTCATACTCCAATCATCAATGCATTGCGCAATATCGATTACGAAATTTTTAATAATTTTTTTACCATCAAGCGAATGAACAACTTCAGGATGAAATTGTGCACCATATATTTTTTTTTGTTCATGAGCAATTACTGCAAATGGAGCTTTTGGGGTATTGGCTATTGCTTTAAAGCCATCTGGGATTTTACTAATATGATCGCCGTGACTCATCCAAACTTGCTTATTGATAACACCGGATAAAAGTGGCGAATCTGCAATGATATTAATTTCAGCTTTTCCAAATTCACGTTCAAAGGATTTTTCAACTTTACCACCAAGCAATTGACAAAGCAGCTGTTCGCCATAGCAAATTCCAAAAATTGGAAGATTAAGATTGAAAATATTTTTATCAATGATTGGTGCATTTTCTTCAAATACCGAAGCTGGACCTCCCGAAAGAATTAAAGCACGAGGATTGATTTTATTGATTTCATCCACATGGATATTAAAATTTTTCACTTCACAAAATACACCTAATTCGCGAATTCTTCGCGCAATTAATTGCGTTACTTGACTTCCAAAATCAAGTATTAAAATCATGTTATTAGTTTTTAAT
>CAILUF010000160.1 GCA_903837365.1 uncultured Alphaproteobacteria bacterium
ATTTAAAATAATATGCTAAAGTATGGTTTAATGTTTATCTTGTTTTTGAATTTGTCATGTGCAAAAAAACTTGATTCACAAACTTGGATCGGAGAAAAATTTTCTGGCTTTTCACAATATAAAACCTCTATCGGCAATGATTACATGATTTCAAGTTCGGAAGAATTAGCTTCAAAAATCGGTGCAGAAATTATTGAAAAAGGCGGAAATGCAATTGATGCAAGTGTTGCAATGCAAATGGTTCTTAACGTGATTGAGCCTCATTCCTCGGGCATTGGTGGAGGTTTATTTTTACTTTACTACGATAAAAAAACTAAAAAAACAATTTATTTTAATGGCCGTGAAACCGCTCCTCTCAAGGCTTATCCGCAAATGTTTTTAGATGAAAATAAACAAGCTAGAAAATTTTATGAAGTACTCCAGGGTGGCTTGTCAGTTGGTACGCCTGGAGTTTTAAAAACTCTTTATTTGGTGCATAAAAAATTTGGCAAATTGCATTGGGCTGAATTATTTCAACCTGCCATTAAGATTGCCAATGAAGGATTTGTGATTAGCAATAAAATGCATGTCAATCTTCAAACTCTTGATTATTTAGCAAAATTTCCTGAGATGAAAATCTATTTTGATGAAGATGGAAAGATTAAAAAAGTTGGAACAAAAATAAAAAATGAACAATTGGCAAAAACTTTTGAAATCATCGCCAATCAAGGAATAAAGCCATTTTATGAAGGTGAAATTGCCAATGACATTGTCAATGTTGTTAATAATTCTAAAATCAATCCCGGTTTTTTAAGTCTGCAAGATTTGAAAAATTATCAACCAAAAACTGGCAATTTAATTTGCTTGCAATATCGAAAAAAATATAAAATTTGTTCAATGCCACTGCCTTCGGGAGGAGTTACAACTTTGCAAATTCTTGGTATTTTAGAAAATTTTGATTTAGCAAAAATAAAACCTAACTCAATCTCGGCAATTCATCTTTTTGCTGAAGCTACTCGCCTTGCATATGCTGATCGCAAGCGCTATCTTGGCGATATTGATAACGCAATAATTTCAAAATTACTTGATAAGAAATACTTATCAAAAAGAGCGAAGTTAATAAGTTTTGATAATGCGATTTCAAAAGTAGAAGCTGGAGATTTGGCAATTAATTCCAAGTCAAGTAATGAAATTTTTGAAAAACCTTCAACAACACATTTTTCAATTATTGATCGCCAAGGAAATGCAGTAGCACTAACCAGTAGTATTGAATATTTTTTTGGCTCAGGTTTGATGGTTGATGGTTTTATGCTCAATAATCAATTAACTGATTTTGCATTAAATCCTTATCAAAATTCAAAATTAGTTGCAAACGCAATTGCTCCAAAAAAACAGCCATTAAGCTCAATGGCTCCAACTTTTGTTTTTGATGAAAAAAATAAATTGATAATGACCCTTGGCTCACCGGGTGGTCCAAGAATTAGTCAATTTGTTGCCAAGGCTTTAATTGCTCAAATTGATTGGGGTTTTGATATTCAGCAAGCAATTTCCTTGCCAAATTTTGTGGTGATAAATGATCGTGTTGAATTAGAGGATCGCACTGAAATTTCGCAATTAAAAAAACAATTAGAAAAAATGAATCATCAAGTTATCGTTACCGATATCACCAGTGGAATCCACGGTATCGCTATTTCTGGCAATGATTATTTTGGTGGAGCAGATCCAAGAAGAAATGGTTATGTTGCTACCGCAAACAAAATAACAACCAAAAGAAAATAATTTTATTATAAAAAATACTTGCATTAAAAACTTATTCATTTTTTATTAGCTATAAATTCAAAATCAAATTTTATGAAATCAAAAATTATATTTTTAACTATTTTAGCGCTTAGCTTTTTAACCTCTAATATTGCAAATGCTAAGACCAAATCAGTAACTGAAAAATTACCAGATATTGAAATTATCAAAGGTGAAAAAAAAGTTGATGAGCGTGAAGATCTAGGTGTCGTTGACTTCAATAAACTTTTTAGTGAAGCGCAAAATTATTATAAACTTGCTAAAGATTGGAAAAAATTAAAATGTTCGCCAAAAAGTGGATTTATTTGCTCTAAGCATGAGTGTAAGCGTCGTGATATTTTTTCAAATGTAATTCTCGATAAAGATAAAAAAACAGTTAGCAGATGTGAAAAAGATATTTGCGAAACTTTCGAAGCGGAATTTGAGCAAACTGGTAGTTTTATAAATGTACAAAGCAAGGGAGCGATTGGATCAATTATTCGGATCTTGGGCGATAGTCGTTATAAAGAAATTACTACAGTTGGTCTTGATGCTTACATCGCCAATGGAAATTGTGAATTAGTAAAAGATAACTAAAATTGTTAGCAATAAACAATAATAATTAAAGACTAATTTAAAATAAATGTTTTTGTTAAAAAAAAATCTTAATAATTTTCGCAAAGCTTTTTCTTTAATTGAATTATCAATTGTAATTTTGATTGTTGGAATATTGGTTGCGGGAGTTACTCAATCATCACGTTTAGTTAAAAGAATGCGCTTAACTACTGCGCAACAAATCACTTCAAGTTCAGATGTTAATTCTATTAACGACATGGTATTATGGTTGGAAGCTACTCAAGATTTTGCTTTTGCAACTGGAACCAATGCCAGCTTTGATTTTAATACCAACATTTATACTGATGTTGATCGCCCAAGTAATAATGACCGAATTGGCAGATGGAATGATAAAGCAATTAGAAATACCACTGCCAAAAAAAGTGCCATTCAAAATGCTTTAGCCAGACAGCCAAAATATGTTGAGGATGGAATTAATAACTTACCGGCTTTGTATTTTGATTCAACC
>CAILUF010000161.1 GCA_903837365.1 uncultured Alphaproteobacteria bacterium
ATTCCCGTACCCATTATGACCATCTGGCGCAAGGTTTCAAGACTACTTGCTTTAAAATCAGTTTTAGGAATTGCCCCAATTAAATTGCAAGCTTGCAATGCTTGATCATGCAAACAATGCCCTTCGATTAAGAGCATTAATTCAAGTCCAATCATGTCTTTATAATGAATTTTTTTCTTCTTTGCCAAAGGGTGATCGAGTGGAGTTGCTAATAAAAAATTTTCACTAAATATTTTTTCATGATTTGCAAATTCAGCCTTGCTGGGCATAGCTAGAAAGGCAATATCAATTTCGCCATCTTGTAATTTTTTTATTAAAACTTCGCTCTTTTCTTCAACTAAAAAAATTTTTAAATCATTAAATTTGCGATTGATTTTATTGATAATTTTTGGAAAAAAATAAGAAGCTAAAGTTGGAAAAGCACCAATTACTAGTTCTCTTGCAAATGGATCATGTGAGTTTTTGGCAATTTTTTTTATTTCATCGCTAAGTAAAATAATTTGCTTAGCCTTGTCAATAATTTGCTCGCCCGTTTTGGTGATTAAAAAATTTTTCTTATCGCGTTCAAAAATTTTTACCTCGAGCTCATCTTCCAATTTTTTTATCTGCATACTCAGCGCAGGCTGGCTGACATTACTTTCCAGCGCTGACTTAGCGAAATTCTTTTGCTTAGCAAGAGAAATTATATATTTTAAATCGCGAATATTCATAAGTTAAATTTATTAAAGTGATAAAATCAATAGATTATACTTATTAAAAAATATGCTAAAATTAAAGCAAGAATCATTTTTAAAAATTACTAAAAAAATTTTGAAATGATTATTTAAAAACGAAAAAAATAAATAAAAAATTAGGAGCAATTATGTTAAAAATTAAAGATAAATTTCCGCAATTTAGCGGTAAGGCTGTAGTAAGCAATGATATTAGCAATGCCTTTGTTGATCTTAGTAATGAAAATTTTGAAGATAAATGGCTAGTGATTTTTTTCTACCCGAAAGATTTTACTTTTGTATGTCCAACTGAAATCGCCGAATTTGGAAAATTAAATAAAGATTTCGAAGAGCGTAACGCTAAAATTTTAAGTGTAAGCACCGATTCAGAATTTACCCATCTGGCTTGGCGAACTCAAACGCCACTATTGCATGACTTACCTTTTCCAATGTATTCTGACATTAAACGCGATTTATCTTCAAATCTTGGCATTCTTGATTTTAAATTATAAAAGCATGTATTTTCAAGTTAATTTGGTATTAAATATTGGTCGCAATCCTAGTGAAGTTTTAAGAATTTTAGATGCTTTACAAACTGGCGAACTTTGTGGATGCAATTGGAAAAGAGGTGACAAAGTAATTAACGCCTAAAATATTTTTTAAGATTTATTTGGGGGTGACAAAGTAATTAACGCCTAAAATATTTTTAAAGATTTATTTGATGCATTTTAATTTTTATATAATCTTCTTAGGTCATTATTATCTAGGATCGCAAAGTCAAATATCAAAATTAAAATGCATCATTTAAATCGATTTATTATTTTTTAATTAAGCACTTGAATCTACCAAATTAAACAAAAATATAAAAATCAATTTACAAAATTTAATTTACAAACAAAATCGTAAATTACAATTAAACTGACTGGACTCATTTTTACTAATGATCAACTTCTTCTAACAATTTATAAAAAATTTATGAAAAATCATCAAACCTTAATTGCTCTTGATAAAATTCTTGCGGATTCATATTTACTGATGCTTAAGACTCAAAATTATCACTGGAATGTGGTTGGTGAAAATTTCAAAGCGTTACATGAATTATTTCAAACTCAATATGAAGATTTATTTTCAGCGATTGATGAAATTGCTGAGCGCATTAGAGTATTAGGATCTAAGGTCGAAGGTAGTTTCGAACATTTCAAAAAATTAAGTGATTTTCGCAATGCCAATAAAAATTTTGATAATAAAGCCATGCTTCAAGATTTGGTAAATGACAATGAATTAATTTCGAAAATTCTTCGCGAAGCCATTAAACTTGCGCAAAGTGAAGGTGATGAAATTAGTGCTGATTTATTTATCCAACGCGCTAAAACTCACGAAAAAAATGTTTGGATGTTGATCTCAAGTCAATAATTGAAGTATAAATTTTAACTTCAAAATTAGCGTTTTATCGAAGCTAAGTTCTCAATAATTTTAGTTTGAAATAATTTTAAACTCACGAAATCGGATAATTTCTAAACTCGCTAAAATTTATTAAAATAATTAAATTTTTATTGACCATTTTTTGGCGAGATATTTTTCCACCGCCGATCTTTCCTCGGCGTTTAAGGCACGATCGAAAACGATGAATTCGCCGATTAAAATGTTAGTAGAATCAACGCAATTTCCATCTAAAATTAGGCTACCAGTCTGATTGTTTACTCCTGCAAGCGTTAACGCTGGGTAACCCGGATTAGCATAAGACTCGGTATAAATATTTGGTGAAGTTGAGCTATTAATATAACCCATTGAACCATTAGTCACGGCAACTTTGGAGATATATGAAAAAATCTGATTTTTATTTCGATTTGTAAAATTATCAATCGAAGATGTTCCACCCCCATTGGTTACGCCATTCCAAGGTCCATATGGAGAATAAAACAAAGCTTGGCGATCCCATCCGCCATTATCAGCTCCCCATAATCTTTGATTTTGTCCAGTATCAATTGAGGTCCAGCGATAAACTGCAAAAATAGAAACATTGGGAATTAAAGCGCGATCAATATTTACTGGCGAATGTAAACATAACGGAGTTGAGGTTGAATCAAAATACAAAGCCGGTAAGTTATTAATTCCATCCTCAACATATTTTGGCTGTCTGGCTAAAGCATTTTGAATGGCACTTTTTTTGGCAGTGGTATTTCTAATTGCTTTATCATTCCATCTGC
>CAILUF010000162.1 GCA_903837365.1 uncultured Alphaproteobacteria bacterium
GATGACTTAGATTACTCAAATAGGCATCCGCTTAATTTGCTAATAAAATAATATTTAAATTCGAATTACTTATTTAATTAAAATTTGTTTTAAATTTATAGCTTGAAAATTTTTGATTATAAAATTACATTTGAAAAACAAATTTTTAATTTTTAATTTTAATAACAAAATGCTTCAAGATCTTTATTGCCAAGGGTTTTTAAATATTACCATTAATGATGTTAGTCGTGATTTTGTTGCGGTTACAAGTAAAGCAAAAAATAAATTACATCAAGAAATTACAACCAAAACAAATCCAGTTTTAGCGATAATAGATAATGAAGATGATGATGAGATTTTTGAAAATCTAGCGCAAAAAATAAAAAAATATTCGCAAGTTCTTTTACTGGGAGTAGGTGGATCTAGCTTAGGTGCCAAAACAATATGTGCGTTAAATTTGCATTGTAAAATTGAATTTCTTGAATCAATTGATCCGCAAAGTATCGATAATGTTTTAAGTAAAATTGATATTGAGCAATGCTTTTTTTTAATTGTTAGTAAGTCAGGAGAAACCGTTGAAACCATTTGCCAAAGTTTAATTATCATTGATAAATTGCAAAAAATTAATTTGAATAGCATAGATTTTTCGTCCAGATTTTTATTCATCACTGCAAATTTGCAAAGTTCTCTTGCTAAAATTGCGCAACAAATTTCTGCACAAATTATTCCTCATCCAGCCAATATCGGAGGGAGATATTCGGTATTTTCCGTGGTAGGAATTTTACCAGCATTAATTGCTGATTTGGATATAAAAAAATTTCGTCGCGGAGCTAAAAAAGCTATTGAAGATTTTATTAGTAATTCGCAAATTTTTGAAGCTTGCGCTATTCAGCTTGAGCTTTATGATCGCGGTTTTTGTAATAATGTTTTTATGCCTTACGCGGATATTCTAAAAAATTTTACTGATTGGTATCGTCAACTTCTAGCAGAATCTTTGGGCAAAAATGGTTATGGTTCAACGCCAATAAATTCGATGGGAACAGTTGATCAGCATAGTCAATTACAGCTTTATTTAGAAGGAAAAAGTGATAAGTTTTTTACTTTTATAAGTAATAAAAAAAATCACAAAGATTTTGCAATTCATGATCTTGAGCAATGTCAAACATTGTTTGGAGGAAAAAATTTATCACAAATTTTAGAGATCGAAAAAAATACTACTATCGATGTTTTAAGGCAAAAAAAATTACCTATTCGTAATTTTGAAATTAACGAAATTAATGAAGAAAGCTTGGGAGCATTGATGATGCAGATGTTTTTGGAAATAATGACAATCGCTTATGCAAAAAATATCAATCCTTTTGATCAGCCAGCTGTTGAATTGCGTAAAGATTTAGCTAAAAAAATCCTCACTAATTTACTATGAAAAAAATATTGCAAAAATTTTACGACCAGAAAAATTTTTTATTTTTGGTTTTAACTTTTCTACTTGCAAGCTCTTCTCTAGCCTTATGTTTAGCATATATTTCGCAATATATTTTTAATTATCAGCCTTGCATTTTATGTCTTTATCAGCGCATTCCTTTTTTTATAATTGTTTTTTTAAGCGCAATTGGCTTGGCGATATATCGCAAAATAAAAATTGCTAAAATAATTTTTTTATTTTGTTTGGCGATGTTATTTTTCAATGCGATAATTGCATTTTATCATAGCGGAGTTGAATATAAGATATTCAAGGGATTTAGTGGTTGTAGTGCTCAGGACTTATCATCAGTAAAAAATATCGAAGAACTGCGTAAAATAATTGAAAAAACTAATTCTGTAAAATGTGATGAACCGCAACTTTTTGTTCTAGGATTATCAATGGCAGAGTGGAATTTTATTTTTTGTTTAGGATTGTTTATTTTTTTAAATCTTCTTAATTTTATTTTTACAAAGAGGAGTAAAATTAAGTAAAATTTTTATAATTATTTTACTTTAAAATTTATATTTATTTCCTGAGTTGAAGACTGATTATTCGCTGGAAATCGCCATTGTTTTAGGTTCTCTAAAAGTAAATAATTTAACTTTAATGAATTGCTTGGTTTGAGTAATTCAACTTTTGTAACTGCACCAGTTTCATCAATATAAAATTTTGCCAAAGCATTGGTTTGCATAGCTTCGTAGCGTAAATCATCGGGAATTTCAGGCAATGGTTGGTAAAGAGGTTTGCTATTATTGACGATGTTTTTATTGATTTGATTATTTGGCAATTGATTTTTTTTCTTGTTAAAATCTTCATCACTTTCGACATGATTTTTATCGTGCAAATTGGCAATAGATTTTTTGGCAATTTGTTTAGATAATTCATGTTGATGAGGATTATTTTTTGGTTGTGAATTTGATATTTGCGTATCAATTTCTAAGGAAATTTGCGGTTGATAAATTTGATTTTTATTAAAATTAAAACCAAATAAAACAAAACAGCAATAAACGAAAAATGCCAAACTGTAACTTAAAAATGGACGATACATCTAGGGTTTGGTAATAATTGAAAAATGATTACCACCAGCTTTTTTAACCTCAAGCATTGCCTGAGTAGTAATGCCTTGTTTGGAATCTTGATCGCAAGCAAGTAAAATAATTTTTTCCTCGCCATTTAAAAGTTTTTTTACCTCATCGCTAAGTTTTGTTAAATCTACAAGATTTTTATTAAGATAAACTAAATTATCTTTAGTTATAGTAATTGTAATTGTTTGATCTTGTAAAATATTTTCACTTTTTCCTTTATTCAAATTAACTGCAATGCCTTGGTAATTGCGCATCGATAATGATGTAATAATAAAAGTAACTAATAAAAAAAACATAACATCAATCATCGGAATGATTTCGATTTTAGCTTTTTTATTAGCAGATAATCTTTTAATTTTCATGATTAATCCTTGTGATTGCGGTCAATTCTGATGTGATCAACTAATTTTGTTGCCAATCTTTCCATCTCGTCAATTGTTTGAGATTGCTGTTTAGAAAAATAATTAAAAGCAAAAAGAGCGATAATTGCAATTAGTAAACCAAAACCTGTGGCAATCAAACTTTCGGCAACGCCAGACGTTATTCCGCTAGTATTGGCGATATTGTCGATGCCAATAATTTTAAAGGAAGACATCATGCCAATGATCGTTCCAAGAAGTCCAAGTAAAGGTGAGGTGGTGATGATTGTTTCTAAAATCCATAAATTTTGATTAAGTTTTTTTTCAATAATTTTAGCTTCGTCACCAGCCCTTGATTCTATCCACCAAATGGGGATTTTTTCGCTTTGCTGATGAGCTTCAATAATTATTGAAAAAAATTTCCGATAACAATTTTCTATTGGTAATTTTTCTAAATTATCTTTTAACAA
>CAILUF010000163.1 GCA_903837365.1 uncultured Alphaproteobacteria bacterium
AGATTTTTAATTACAACTTAACAGTATTTTTTTAATTTTATAAATTATTTACAATTGGTGGTTTAATATTTTTAATTTCGTAAGGTACATATTTTTCATCGTGTTTGATCAATAATTCGCGAGAAAAAAATTTATTTTTTTCAGGATCATAAATGCCTTTCGCAACCACTCCCTGATTATCACGAAACAAATCAGGAACAACGCCGATATGTTGAATAGTTAAATCTTTTTTGTAATCAGTAATAACAAATTCAACGGTTAATGCATCGATTCTTTTTAATGATTTTTCTTTAACCAAACCTCCAACGCGAATATTTTTCCCCAGAATTTTATTGCTAATTTTATTGCTAATTTTATTACTAATTTTATTGGCATTTTCCATCTCATTAAAAACTTCTTCAGGTTTATAAAAAAACACCAAACTATCTTGAAAATTGTTAATGACCAACATTAATCCGCATAAAGAAATTGCAATGATTATGGCGATAAAAATTATTCTTTTTTGTTTATAGTTAATCATTTTTTTTAACTTTTCTTAAAGTTTTTTTTAAGTAAAAATATTTGATAATAACCAGTAGTAAAAAACCAAATCCAACCAAGAATGACAAGGCGTAACAAGCCATAACATAATTTGAATAATCGTGCAAATTTTCCATATTTTTAAATTTTTTAAAGCTAATTACTTGCAAAATAAAGCTTGGCACTTAAATTGCTAAGAGATTTATTTTAAGTAATCATTTTGTGAGATAAATTTTACAACAAAATTTTATTTAATGTCAAATCATAACTATGCCTAGATAGCTCAGTCGGTAGAGCAAAGGACTGAAAATCCTTGTGTCGGTGGTTCGATTCCGCCTCTAGGCACCACCTTTCCAAACATACCAACCATAAACTTTTCAGCCTAAAAATTTTTAACTAAAAAATTAAATTAAATTTTTACACTCCTTTGCGCAAAATTTTGAATTTATTTTAATATTAAAAAGCAATTAGCTAATTTTTATTGGCAATTTTTTACAAAAAAAATCGATTAAAATTATAAAAAATAATGACAATCCAAACATTGGCATTATTAGCGCTAAGGCAAAGATAATTGAAATGATAATTTTACTTAAATGACAATTTTTATTTACTTGCGGTGCACCAAAATTGTTAGGATTTTTGCGCTTTAACCACATTGCAAATCCAAAGATCATTATCAAAATTAATCCCAAACATCCAGCTAGATTTATCATTTGATTTAATCTGCCAAAATATCTTCCTTCATGCATAGAAACTCCAATTGCAATAGCTTTGGAAAGCCAACTAAAATCTTGCCATAAGGCTTGCGAAATTATTGTCGCATCATATTGATCGTAATGAATAAAAGCAGTATTTTGTGGATGATTTTTACTTGAATTAACAATTGAGTAAACGCCATTTTCATCTACTGGGAAACGCACTTCAAACTCTTGCGCTACATCTTTATTTTCTTTAGCTATTTTTAAAATTTGCTCAAGGCTTAAAGGTTGTTTTTTTATTTTTTTAGAATTTGCCTTACCTGCAATTAATTGCGCGTGATCGTTGCTCCACCCCTGCTCAAGTGATGCAGACTTTAAGGTCTTACTGCCACCCTGATCCCAACTGATATGAGTTTTAGGAGTTGTGGTTTTTTTCTCAAAATATTTTATAATATTTCCCGCAACAAATGACCAAGGAAGACCAGAGATAACTAAAAAAATAATAATTCCTGAAATCCATAAACCAAGAAAGCCGTGG
>CAILUF010000164.1 GCA_903837365.1 uncultured Alphaproteobacteria bacterium
AGTTGCTAAGGATAAACTTGGCGAAGCGCCATATTCAGTTGATGCCAATCTTTTACATACTTCAAGCGAAGGAAAAGTTTTGGAAGATCCAGCGCAAGAAGCTCCGGAATATGTTTATCAACGAACTGTAAATCCTTTAAATGCTCCTGATCAACCAACGATTGTCGAGATAGAATTTTTTAAAGGCGATCCAATTGCCATTGACGGTAAAAAAATGTCACCTGCGCAAATTCTTACCAAGTTAAATGAGCTTGGCGCAAAGAATGGAGTTGGTAGATTGGATTTGGTTGAAAATCGTTTTGTAGGAATGAAATCACGAGGTGTATACGAAACTCCCGGTGGAACGATTTTACTTTCCGCGCATCGTGCAATTGAATCATTAACTCTGGATCGCGAAGCAGCGCATTTGAAAGATGAATTAATGCCTAAATATGCCAGTTTAATTTATAATGGATTTTGGTTTTCGCCAGAACGACTCATGCTTCAAGCCTTGATAGATAAGAGTCAAGAGCATGTCGAAGGAAAAGTTCGTTTAAGACTTTTTAAGGGTGGAGTTTTTGTTATTGCTCGTGAATCCGCTAAAAGCCTATATTCAATGGCTCATGTAACTTTTGAAGAAGATGCGGTATATGACCAAAAAGATGCGCAAGGTTTTATCAAGCTTAATGCTTTACGATTGAGAATCAAGGCGATGAATAAGTTTTAATTTTATGATCTTAAGCATTAAAAATTTAAATATTGCCTATGAAAATATTGCCTATGAAAATATTGCCTCTGGAAATAAAAAAAACATTGTAGAAAATTTCAATTGTCAGCTGCATGCTGGAAAAATCACCGCTTTAATTGGAGCAAGCGGATCGGGAAAATCATCAATCGCTTTGGCAATTTTAAATTTATTAAATCAGGCAAAAATTGATGGTGAAATCATTTTTGATAAGCAAAACTTATTAAAATTATCTCAGCAAAAATTAACAAAAATCCGCGGAAAAAATATTTCTTTGATTTTTCAAGATGCCAATAGCGCATTGAATCCATTGCATAAAATTCATCAACAAATTATTGAAGCAATCACAATTCATCAGTCAAAAATTAGTAAAATATTTTTAAAAAAACGTCTTTTTGAATTGTTGAAAATGGTTGAATTAGAAGAGTTAATTGCGAGACCAAATTGCTATCCTCATCAATTATCTGGTGGACAAAAACAGCGCGTTATGATTGCCATAGCACTTGCAAATAATCCGCAAATTTTAATTGCCGATGAACCAACTACGGCCTTAGATAGTAGGGTTCAAAATGAAATTTTAAATTTATTAAAAAACTTAACTAAAAATTTTAATTTAGCAGTTTTGTTAATTACTCACAATCGTAAAGTTGTTGCTAAATTAGCCGATCAAATTATCGAAATTGGCTCGAAAATAAATCATTCTTCAAATGTTAATCAACCCAAGAAAATCAATGATAGTAATCATAAAACGATTATTGAAATAAAAAATTTATCAGTTTTAAATAAGAAAAGTTTTTTAAATCAAAACATCACATTTAATGTTAAAAGTGGATGTAATTTAGGGATTATTGGTGAAAGCGGTTCAGGTAAAACAACATTGGCTTTAGCCTTGTTAAATCTACTTAGATCAACTCTTCAAGTCAATGGTGAAATTAAATTTTTTGATCAAAAAAATTGGCAAAAAAATAATTTTGAATTACGCAAATTAGTGCAAATTATTTTTCAAGATCCATTTTCGAGTTTAAATCCAAGAATGATCGCCAAGGATATCATCAGCGAAGGGCTTAAAATTTCCAAAATAAAAAAAGATATTATAGAAAATCAAGTTGTTGAAATTTTTAAAAAATTGCACTTAAATCTTGATTTGTTGAATAGCTATCCCCATCAACTTTCTGGAGGTCAGAGACAGCGAATTGCAATTGCCCGAGCCTTAATTATAAATCCACAAATTTTAATTTTAGATGAACCAACTTCGGCTTTAGATTTTGCAACACAAAGTGAAATTTTAGCGTTGCTCAATGAAATTCAAGCTCATCAAAAAATTACTTACATCATTATTTCTCATGATCTCGAGGTTGTTGAAAATATTGCTCATGAAGTAGCGATAATTTCGCAAGGCAAAATTAGCGAGATTGGCAAAAGTGATGAAGTGATAAAAAAATACCAAAAATTATTTATTACCAATTAACTAAATTCTAGAAAATAATCTTGAGGTTAATCTGGTTTTATACTGTATTGTCCTTAAAGCGCTTGCATCATTGAAATATAATTTTAAAATAATAGCAAATAATTTAAACCAATTATTAACGATAAATATTCAAAAAAATATTTCTTAGTAGAAGTTAGTAAAAAAAAACAATAATCAACGTTTATGAAAAAACCAGAATTACTTCTTCCAGCCGGTAATCTTGACAAGCTGAAAACTGCTATTTTATATGGTGCTGATGCGGTTTATATCGGTACTCCCGACATGTCTTTACGGGTTAAATCGGCATTTACTTTGCAAGAAGTCGTTGAAGGAATTGAATATGCGCATCAAAGAGGTAAAAAAATTTATCTCACTTTAAATTTATTTTCGCATAATAAAGACATTGAAAAACTCCCCGAATTTATTGAAACCATTAAAAAAGTAAAACCGGATGGTTTGATTGTATCTGATCCGGGTGTTTTTCAAATGGTTAAACAATTGGGTAGCGATCTAGAGTTGCATATCTCTACGCAAGCAAATGTTTGCTCATATTTAACGGTTGATTTTTGGCAAAAGCAAGGTGCAAAATTAATAGTCATGGCTCGCGAGGTTAGTTTTGAAGAGCTCAAAGAAATTCGTCAAAAATGTCCAGATATCAAACTTGAGACTTTTATTCATGGCTCAATGTGCATGACTTATTCAGGACGATGTTTGTTATCCAATTTTATGGCCGAAAGGGGAGCTAATCAAGGGAGTTGCGCTCATTCATGTCGTTGGTCTTATAAATTAAAAATTAAACTTAAAGATAACACTGAACATGAGATAGAGATTAATGAAAATAACAAAGATCTTTTTGATTTTTTCTTGGAAGAAGAAATTCGTCCAGGAAGTTTGATGCCATTCGAAGAAGATATGCACGGATCTTACATCCTCAATGCTAAGGATCTTTGTTTACTTCCAAAGTTAAATGAATATATCGATCTTGGAATTGATTCTTTAAAGGTTGAAGGGCGAAATAAAACTGAATTTTATGTTGGAAGCGTTGCGCGAGTTTACCGCGGAGCAATTGATGATTATTGTCAAAATCCAACTGAGTGGAATGCTGATGATTATATGGACGAAATCAATGCTATTGCTAATCGTGGATATAGCTTAGCATTTCACAATTCACGTTTAACTGAACTTGCTCATGATTATGAAAGTACAGGATCGACCAGTGCTTTTGAATATGCGGGAAGAGTAATTGAGTGGCAGGGTAATGATTTAATTTTCGAGGCAAAAAATTATATTGAATCAGGAGATGTTTTGGAATTTTTATCGCCAATACAAAGAGAGCCAATTTTGCTTCGTATCTATGAATTTCATCACCTTAAAGACAATAAGATTACCGATAAACTTCACGGTGGACAAAAGCCAAAAATTCGTATTAACGCTAAAAATTTTCATCTTTTTGATATTGATAAAATTAAAAAATTATTACCAGAATTTAGCTTAGCTCGAAAAGAAAAGTTAAATAGCAATTCTGAAGAATTAAAAGTGCAATCACGTCAATTAGCGCATAGCTTAGAAGCTAATGAAATTAGCAAAGAAAAATATCAACAAAAACGTCAAAAATATTTTCAAGCGCAAGCTCTAGATATTCTTGATAATGGCAATGAAATCAAAACTACCAAAACACCAAGAATTGGCAAAGAAGGATGCTGTGGTAAGGGTTGCAACGGTTGTTTAATTTTTTGGCATGATGAAAAATATCAAAAAGCTCGAGAAATTTTAAAGACAAAAAAAATTGGCGAAATGCTTTAATGATATAAATTTATTAGAAATAGTTTTGATAAAAGTCATGCTTGCGCATCTTCGCAACGAGGATTTTTATAAGGTCGTGCTTACAGCAACGAGGATTTTTATAAGGTCGTGCTTACAGCAACGACGGGTTTTTAAGGTCGTGCTTACAGCAACGACGGGTTTTTAAGGTCGTGCTTACAGCAACGACGGGTTTTTAAGGTCGTGCTTACAGCAACGAGGATTTTTATAAGGTCGTGCTTACAGCAACGA
>CAILUF010000165.1 GCA_903837365.1 uncultured Alphaproteobacteria bacterium
ATGTAATTAATTATTTTTAATTAATGATTTTATATATCAACACCATTCACTAAATTTAACTAGTTATGATTAACGCAATAACACATGGTCAAATGTTTGATACACTTACTTTTTCAAAAAATATGCAGAAAGTTGGCATGACGCAACCAATATCTGATGAGCTCGCTTGCAATATTAGAAACCTTCATTTCAATCAATTTGAAAATCTTTTAACTAAAGAAGAATTTAAAAAATTTGAAAAAGAAATTGGCAAAGAAATTCAAGGAATCAGAATTGATGTTGAAGAAATTCGAAGCGATGTCGAGAAAATTAAAAATGAAGTAAGGATTGACTTTAATAACATTCGTACTGAGTTCAAAAGTGAAATTGAAAATCTTGTTACCAAAAAAGAATTTTATTCAAAAATCAAAAATCTCGAACTAACCATCACGGTTAGAATGGGAGTGATTATGGCAATGGGTATCGGTGTTTTAGATTTACTAATCAGATTGCATTAATTTTACGAAATATTAACCGGTGAAAAATTTTAAAAAAAATTTGAAAAAAATTGGCAAGTGCTTAAAAATAGTCATTTTTAAAGTGGAAATATCACTAGAACCTGAAGATCTCTTGAGGTTTTAGAAATTTACAATTTTCTAAAATTTTTTGCAGTTCAAAAAAAATTATTAATTTTTTAGCTGATATCAAACGGCAACGATTTTATCCATCAATCTTTTAAACCAGCTACCCTTACTTTCAAAACCTTCTTTGTTTTTCTCTTTAAGATAAATATTTCGCAAAAAAACTAACATACCCAAAGCGCATGAATTTGTTGGATTTACAATCTCCGGAGGAGCATTGGTAAATTTTGTTGGATATCCAATTTTAGCATTTTTGTTAAAAATTTCTGAAACCAATTTATCAATACCGAGGATCGATGCAACTCCACCAGTTATTACGATATTTGGCATAAGCGAATATGAGATTCGTGATTTTTCTAAAGACATTTTTACAGTTTCAAACAATTCTTCTAAGCGTGATTGAATAATATCGCGCAATTCTAGACGAGTAATGCGAATCATTGACGATTCTGACGATCCGGAATCCTGAAGGCGATATTTTATAATTTCGCGCTCTTCCATTGGCGAAACAAAAAGTGAACTATTAAGATTTTTTATTTTTTCAGCAAGATGAAAATTTACACCGAGAATTGTTGCAATATCCTTGGTAATCAAATCGCCACCGATTGGCGAACTCCCAACAAATACCAATTTTTCATCGGCAATAATGCAGTAAGAAGTAGAACTTCCACCAATATCTATCAACAAAGTTCCCAATTCCATTTCATTTTGCGAAAGACAAGAAAGTGCTGATGCGTAAGGCTCAACCATATAGTTATTAACCGAAACTTGACAACGTTTAAAGCAATTTTCAATGTTACGAATAGTAGTTTGCGAAGTTGAAATTACGTGAAATCTTGCGTAAAGATTATCGCCTGACATAAAGCGAGGATTAGCTACAACACTAGAATCATCAATACGATATTGGATGGGAATTAGATGAATAATTTCCCGATTATTTTTTTTAAATTCATTACGAATTTTGCCAGTTATATTTTCAATATCAATATCTTTAACAACATCGGAACTGATCTTGCAACCTACTTCCTTGCGATTAGAGACAACTTGACAACCAGAAATACCAATTAGTAATTTTGCAATATTAAAACCAGCCATTCTTTCTGCTTCAGCAATTACACTATTGATAGCTTTTTGAGCGACGCGCATGTCTGAAATAGCACTAGCATTGATTCCACGCGATTCTTTATGACCATAACCTAAAATTTCGATATGCTCATTATGTAAAGATGCAATGATGCAAATCAACTTTGAGGATCCCATATCTAGGCATGAAACAATTTTTCCTTTTTTTGAATTTTTCGACATGAAAAAATTTTACGGGTATTTCAGTTAATAAAATTTAATTAATAAAAAATTTAAAATTAAAAGCTGTTATCTTTTAATCAAAAAAAAATTGCAACTTTTTTTTGTAAATAAAAATAATCAGCAAATTTTTATATGAATTTTTCAAATTTAAATTAAGTTAAATTGATTTTAATTCTTTAGCAATAGCATCGTTATATTCGATATAAATTTTATCATTAATTCTTAAATCAATCACTCGAAAATCATTGATTTTACCTTGATCATAAATTTTAATTAACTGTTGCCAAGCATTGTAAATATCGTCTTCGGGAAGTTTTACTAAAAGATCATTATCAAATCGTATATTCCATCTACGATCTCCAACCCAAGTTGCTGAATATATTTTTTCACTCAATTTAGGATTAATTGCAAAAATATTAAACAATGCTTTAGCATGATTATTAGCGCTTCTACCCGATAAAATAATCATATGCTTAAATTCTTCTTCATTACCAATTTTTTCATCATAAGGAACAGGATTACCATCTTTATCAATAATAAATTTTTTATCTTCGCTATGCCAAATTGCAAATGGCTCATATTCCTCAATGGTTATATGAAGAACATTTGGCATGTTTCGTGAAATGGTAATTTTACTAATCCACAAAAGTTGTGATTTTATTTCATCAATTAAATTTTGAATGAGAGGTTGATATTCTTCGCTATCGGTAAAAATTCGCCTTTTTGTAGAATTAACAATGTTAATTATTTCTTGATTAGTAACGCGTTTATTGCCAGTAATTTTAATTTCTTCAAATTGATAATTATCGAGATTAAGATAATGTAAAAAATATAAATTTGTTTTATGAAATATTTTTTCAATCGCATCGGGTTTAAACATTTTAAGAGCGATGAAAGCGATGATCAAAAAACTTACAATCAAGACAAGAAGCTTGATTATCAATGGTCTTAGAGTTTGATTAATAAAAATTTTTAACTTTCGCGACAGCGGATTGGTCAGTAAAAAATCTTTAAAATGATTGCGAATTTTAATCATCCATAGCAAGCATTAGATATTAAAAATTCAACA
>CAILUF010000166.1 GCA_903837365.1 uncultured Alphaproteobacteria bacterium
ATAATAAATCAAGGGTCAAAAAAAAATATTTTTTATAATATAAGTTAATATAACGAGTTTAATAATTAATCGATAGTATCAAATGATCCGCTTGCAAGGTTTAGAGCTCTAATTTCTCCGCTTTCAACATCAAATTGCCAACCTAAAATTTTTAAAGTATTTTTGTTAATTCTTTCTTGAATGTAAGGGTAGGTAAGGAGATTTCTTACTGAAATAACCACAGCTTCCTTCTCAAATGCCATTTCTTGTTCTTCCTTAGTGCTTTGAGACATCTGTTTTAAAACAGCTTCACGAGCTTCACTGGCAATAGATAGCCAAGTTTTCATTGCTTGCGAAATTGTGTTTTTATTATTTTCAAAATCATCAGACATGATCATTTTTGAGCTAATATTTTTAGTATTGCTTAACACCATTATCGTATCAACACCAAGGTTGATTACGCCATATTCTAATGCAGAAATAATTCCAGAAATTCCTTCAGTTTTATATTTGGGAATTAGTCCACCAATATTGAAAATAGTAAAGAATTCACCGGGATTTACAGAGAAAATTTCCGCAGGAGAAATTTTAATATCGCAAGATGAAATAACCATTGTCGATGGTTTATGTTCCTGAATAATCAAGTGTTTAATAATATCTTTTTGTTTATCAAAGGTTGTAGCTTTGAAAACTCTAAAGCCATCAAGTAATTTTTTAATTTCTGCCATATTTTAAAGAATAAAATTAATGTTTTTCTTAAATCTAAAAATTGTTAAAAAAATAAACAAGCTTAATTTACGAGCCTCAATTGAAAATGTTATAATAAGATTTTCAATAAAAAAAATTGATTGAGTTAATATTTATAAAATTAAAACCTATCGCGGATGTCGTGATTCAATCGCGATAAAGCGATGCAATTATTGCTCATTTACGTTTGCAAATTTAATTGTTATAAATGTTATCAGTTCCAACTTCTGGGATACATGGTTTTCTTGCGCTATCAATTTTTTTAAAAAAATTGTAGCTGAAAAATTTATCACGAGTTATTTTTTTATAAGAATTATTTATCAAATTAATTATTTTTGGATCGTTAATTTCAAAATTATAAACTAATTCTAACTGAGCATTAAAGCGTAAAATATCAATATTTTGTAATTGCGAACGCTTAGAGCTATTTGAATCCAAGCTAGATTGATCATGTTTAAAATAAATGAATTCTTTAGCGGAAATTAATCTGCGATAGGTTTCTGGAAATTCTTCGAATAATTTTTGTAACATGATAATTTTAAATTCTTCATCATATAATTCGCTATCTTTAATTTCTTGATTTGAGGTCGTTTTTAAATTATTTTCATCAAAAGAAATTACACATTTATTATCATTAAATTTTACACGAAATGATAATTTATTAATATCTTTTTTTGATATTTGGTAACTTAAAAAATAATTGTCATTTTTAAAAATTACCGTGGTGTTTTTTATTATCTCTGGCCTTGAGTCATTGAATGATAAGGATTGACGTAATATTTCTGAATTATTTTTAAAAGCTATTTCATCGGAATTTATTTGCTGATTTTCATCTTTGATTTTATTCGATAATTTCAAAATTTTTTCATCGCCAATATTTTCTTGGCAATTATTTTTTTGATTATCATTGCTAAATTTGCAAAGTTCCTGACAAAAATTTATATCTTCGAAATCAGCTTGATCATTGGCAATTTTATTAAGAATTTTTTCCAATTTTCTTTCTTCTTTTAGGCTAATTATTATCCCTGATTTTGCAAGTTTGCTTTTTATTAAATCAAGTCTTTGATTAATTTTGTGATGATTGAAGCCTCTAATTTCTAGTAGATCGCTAACATTACTTTTATGCATAAGATTTTGTAAAAAAAATTGACTATGTTATTAACATTGACAAAATAACAGCTAATTTTTAGTCTTTTATTATAATCTTGATTTAGAGAT
>CAILUF010000167.1 GCA_903837365.1 uncultured Alphaproteobacteria bacterium
GGCACCGGCCTGCATGGCGACCCCTCGGCCGCGCTGCTGGAAGTGCTTGACCCGGAGCAAAACCACACCTTTCGCGACAACTACCTTAATTCTAATGGCTGGGCGTTGGATCTATACTTGATTTCAAATTCCTAATTTTTAACTTTTTTGATATTTCTAATTCAGTTTTTGGTAAAAACTTTTCGAAAAAATTATTAAATACTTGCTCTAATTCACTATTTCTAAAATTAAGAATAGGCTTATTTTTACTAATTAAACATAACTGAATTTCAAGAAAAAAAACTAAGGTTTTTTTCTGACAACTTAAAATATTTTTTATTTGTTGATGATTATCTGATTTAAAATTAAAATACTCCGCTAACTTATCGCTACCAACTTTATCAATATTTTCTTTAATTTTTGTTATAAATTTTATTGCTGAAATTTCTGGTAAATTAATTCCTTTGCGATCGTATATTTCATTAGCAATCTGTTGAGCCATCAACAAACATAATGGTCGATTATTATCCTTTTTTACTTCATCTAAAGCATTATCAAATTCATCAAGCGATGATTTAGATGGAGAAAATAATGGATCTGAACTTAAATTTTGATATGAAATATTTGGCAATTTTAAAGATGAATTTTCTATAAAGTTGCTATTAAAAATTCGAATAAAATTTAGAAAAATTTCAATATCATTGCTAAATCTATAATTTCTAGATCTTATTGCATCAACTCTATCTTGCGCAAAATCAATTATGCGATAAAAAAAAAGTTGGTGTTTTAAATAATCAAAAATTTTCATCGGATGAAGATTTAATAATTCGTCATTTGCTTTTTTAGTAATTAAAAATCTTAAATTAAAAATCGTCATAATTTTTAACTCTCTGGAGTTAAATAATTCATCGCTAATAATTTGATTTAATCTTCCTAAAAATTCGTAATCATTTTGTCTTTCATATATTTGTGATAAAATAATTAGCATTTCCCTGGACATAAATTTCCGTTGTTGACGATTCGCATCAATCCATATTGGTGATCTTGTCGTAAACTGTTCGATTGATTGAATAAAATTAATAATTAATTCATAATTTCTTGGAAGGGTTGATAAACTGGTAAAGCTCATTAAATATTGATAAATATCACTTATTTTTGATGAATAAGTTTCTTCTTGCGTGGATGAGTAAAATACCGATCCAATTGACTCTTCGCAAATAACAAAATCTTCATCAGGCATTTCATGGTAACTTGATTTTTCATTCTCATTAATTAAAGCGTTCATCAGCAATATTTTAAAAAAAAATGAATATTGTGAATAAGGGTTTTCATAATCTAATATTTCTAAATCAGCAGATGAAATAAAAATAGATCTTGGATTTTCATTGAGAATGTTGCGTGAAATATTTAGCCATTTTAAACTTGTTAATCCTAGAATTTCTTGGAAAGGAAGTTGCATAAGTTGATTGCGATATAAGTCTAATTTTTTTAATTTTCGTAATTTAAATATTTCTTTTGGAATTTCTGTTAGATAATTATCGGCCAAATCTATATCTTGCAATTTTAATAGTTTAAAAAATTCAGGTGAGATTCTGGCGAGTAAATTATTTGATAAATTAATCGATTCCAGATTAGATAGATATTCAATACTTTCTGGGATAGTAGTAATTTTATTACTAGATAAATTCAATTTTTTTAGTAAATATAGAAATGATATTTGATAAGGCAATTCGGCAATTTGATTATTGGATAAATCTAGTACCAAAAGATTACTTAAATGATTGATATTACCTGAAATTGATATCAATGAATTATTAAACAAAAATAAATATTGTAATTTTTTTAAATAACAAATTCTATCGGGAAATTCGCTGATTCTATTATTGGATAAATCTAATTTTCTTAAATTAGCTAAATTAGCAAATAAATCAGGAAGGGAAGATAATTTATTACTTGATAAATTTAATTCTTCTAATTCAACCAAGTTAACTATTTTATTTGAAATTTGCTTTAAATTGTTAAATGATAAATCTAGTATTTGTAATTTTTTTAAATCACCAATTTCAATTGGTAATGATTCTAACTGGTTTAAAGGCAAAAATAATTTTTTTAATCCACTTAAATAGTTAATTCGCTTGGGGATTGAAGTAAGACTAAGATCGGAAAGATCTAAAATTTCAGTATTATTTTTATAGCTACTCTGAATTTCATTATAAGCTTTTAAAATGTTTTGAGAATTATCAGGGTTATTTTGTAACTCACTTTTAAGCCAATCATCCAAACCTTTTATAAATTTAACTTTATTAATTAATTGAGTTGAATCCGATAATACTGATTGAAGGTTGTGCATTATATATTAATTCTATTTGTAATTAATAACAAAAATAGTTAATATATTTCTAAAGAAAATAAATTAGAATGCAAGAAAATATAACGATTATTATGAATATGTAATAAATATCAAAACTTTATTATTATGCTAAATAAAATTCACATTTTATTGACGAGGATAAGATTGTTGAGGATTTAAATTTCGTGAAGTGATTGTTGAATTTTATCAAGAGCTTCAAGGATGTCCTTTTTAGTGCTGATTAATGGAGGTAATATCCTAATTACATTATCGGAAGCAGGAACGGTAAGTAGTTTATTATCAATAAATTTTTTTACAATTACCGCATGTTCAATTGATTCGTTAATTTTAATACCAAGCATAAAACCAACTCCACGAACTTCGCTGATAATGTTGGAGAATTTATTTTGTAAGTTAATCAATTCTTTTTTAAAAAACTCACCATTAATTTTTACATCCCCTAGAAAATTATCGCCTAAAATAACATCAAGTACTGCATTGGCTACTGCCATGGCAAGAGGATTTCCTCCGTAGGTTGTTCCGTGTACCCCATAGGTCATTCCTTGCGAAGCATTTTTGGTTGCTAAACATGCTCCAAGTGGAAAACCTCCACCAATCCCCTTGGCAGTTGAAATTATATCTGGTTTAGTTTCATAAAAATCATAAGCAAATAGATGTCCAGTTCTTCCCATTCCGCATTGAACCTCATCAAATGCCAAAAGTAATTCGTGTTCATCGCAAATTTTTCTTAATTGTTGAATAAATTTTTTATCGCTGACACGAATACCTTCTTCCCCTTGAATAGGTTCAATTAATATTCCTGCTGTTTCAGGTGTTATAGCTTTTTTTACAGCTTCAATATCACCAAATTCAACATTATCAAAACCTTGTAGGGCAGGTTCAAATCCTTCGAGATATTTTTTTTTCGCTGATGCGGATATTGTTGCAATAGTTCTGCCGTGGAATGCTCCTTTGAACGTTATGATGCGATATTTCTTTTGATTTTTTACGTAAAAAAAACGCCGAATCATTTTGATTGCGCATTCAATTGCCTCAGCTCCTGAATTGCAAAAAAATACGTGATCAAAAATTTTCGAAGAAGTAACTAATTTTTCAGCATAGAAATTAAGTTCGTTGGTAATAAAAATATTTGAGACATGCCATAGCTTATTTGATTGATTTGTAATAGCCTCAACCATTTTTGGATGACAATGACCCAAAGCATTTACGGCTATTCCCGATGAGAAATCTAGATATTTGTTATTTTTATCATCGAACAAATAAACTCCTTGGCCTTTAACAAAATTCAAATCTAACCTTTTGTGAACTGGTAAAAGTTTTGGAGAAGTTATCATTGTCAAAAATATTTGTAATTGAAATTTAGCTTGCAAAATTTGCATTAAATAACATGCTTATAATGTTTATTATACAATATAAAATTTAATATTTAAGATCTTTTTTGTGATTATTGATTCATTCGAAAATAAAGAAAAAATTTTACTTTCATTCCTTGAAATTGCTGGGATAGAAGGCTGGAATGAAAATAGCCTTATCATGGCTGTTAAGCGTCTCGAAATTGATGAAAAATATCTATCAATCATTTTTCCTAACCAATTGTTTAGTTTAAATGAATTTCATGTTGAATATTTTAATTCATTGGCTGTAAGGCAAATTTCATCAATCGCAGATTTTGATAATCTTCGCGTTCGCGATAAAATAAAAGAAATAATTTTTCTACGTTTTTATGTTGAAAAAAATCATCGCTTAGCTTTGAAAAGATTGCTTAATTATTATTCAAATCCAAAAAATTTTGTACAATTTGGCATTGGTTTTAAACCAATTTTATTAGCTCTTAAATCATGTTATAAAATTGCCGATAGCTCTTGGTATGCAATTGGTGATAAGGCAGTTGACTTTAATTTTTATAGTAAAAGATTTATCCTTGCAAAAATTATTATGCGTTGTTTTTTTACATTTATAAAGGACGAAGATGATCTTAAAAAAACTCGAGAAATAATTGAAAATAATATTGAAAAAATAATGATTTTTAACAAATTTAAACAAAACATTAAGCATCAAGTAAGTCAACAAACTCAAGATGCCAAGCATCATTTTGAAAGTTATTTTATCAATGAAGATTTAAAACCAAAATCCCCAAAGGAAATTTTAAAATCATTACCATTTATCCGTTTATTAAAATTTTAAAATATGTTAAATTCTTTCAACATTGTAGATCTTGTAATTTTAATTTTTAGTTTAATTTTTGTAGTAACCGCTCTTTTACGTGGATTGATCAAGGAAGTATTTGCTTTTTCCAACTGGATAATAGCCTTTAGTTTATCTTATTTTCTTGCGCCATATTTATCTGATTTTTTAAAAAGTTATATTAAAACTAAAATTGTTGCTGATTTATCTGCGCGAGGTTTAATATTTCTTGTTGTTTTTATCGCCATTGCATTATCCACATCCGGACTTTGTAAATCGCTTCGCGAATCTACTCCAAAAGCACTGGATAAAAGCCTTGGCGTTTGTTTTGCAATTTTCAAAACTTTAATTATTTTTGGTTGTGTTTACTCAATTTATACTAACATGTATGGATTTCTATTGGGAAATAAATTGAGTGATAAAGAGGAAATTCAAGATCCAAAAATATTAATCGAAGCTAAATCATATAACACTATTAAGCTCTGGGGCAATATTGTTGATCCCGTTGTTAAATTATTTTTTAATTCCATTGCTAAAAATATTGAGTTTGCAATTGTTAAATCGTTTGAGTTTGAGGAAAAAATTAATAAAACAGTGGATGATAAATCGCTTGATGCTGAATTACTAAACAACTCCGATAAGCAGAATTTAAATTCTCAAGATATTTTAAAAAATCCTAAGCAATTAGATAATCCAATTGAACCTGGATATGATAAGAAAGATATAGATAAAATCAACAATCTCATAGATAAAATTGATAAAAAATAATATCTTTAATTTTTTAAAAGAATAATTTAAGCTTGATTTATCAATTGCAAACTCAATATCATTAAGCAAATCTTTTTAAAAGATTTTTTAAAAAGATTTTACCAAATTAATATTTAAAATTTATGTTTGAACTTTCAGGAAAAAAAGCACTGGTTACAGGTGCAACGGGAGGAATCGGTAAAGCTATTGCCAAAGTACTATTAGCACAAGGTGCGGAAGTAATTTTATCAGCAACTAAAGAAGAAAAACTTCAAGAATTAGTTACAGAACTCTCTGCTCAAACAACTACTAAAATTGATTATTTCGCTTGTGATTTATCTTGTTCAAAAAGCGTTGATGCACTTTTCGATAGTTGCGAAGAATTATTTGGACAAATCGATATCCTAGTTTGTAACGCAGGAATAACCAAGGATAGTCTAATTCTAAGAATGAAAGAAGAAGATTTTAATCACGTAATTGATATTAATCTCAAATCAACTTTTATTCTTAATCGTAATTCTATTAAAAAAATGATTAAAAGAAAATATGGTAGAATTATCAACATCACCTCAGTAGTAGCAAGTACAGGAAATCCAGGTCAAGCAAATTATGTTGCCTCAAAAGCTGGAATTATTGGCATGACTAAATCCATGGCATTAGAAGTTGCGAGTAGATCAATCACGATAAATTGTGTTTCACCGGGATTTATCCAAAGTCCAATGACCGATGTTTTAACTGATCAACAAAAAAGCAATATTCTTAATAAAATTCCCGCTAATAGAATGGGAAATCCTCAAGAAATTGCTTACGCAGTTGCCTTTCTTGCAAGCGATGAAGCTAGTTATATCACTGGTACAACCTTGCATGTCAATGGTGGAATGTTAATGTCGTAGGTGAAATTAATTTCATTTATTTAATTATTTTTTTAATAAAAAAACAA
>CAILUF010000168.1 GCA_903837365.1 uncultured Alphaproteobacteria bacterium
ACATTTTTTAAAATTCTCCAATCTATAAATAATTATAGTTTATTGTAAGTAAATCATTATTGGTAATTTTGAATAATAATAATTAATATTGAAAGTTTTAAAATCATGATATTTGTTAAATCAATTTAAATTTTTTTATTTGTTAATTGCGTAAAATAGCAATTTTATAAATAGAGAAAATCGATCGTAGATTTTGTTTGATATTTACAAACCTTTGAGCCATATTCTTAAAGGGTTAATGTGTAATATTTATTTCAAAAATTTTTTATTAAATTAGCATTCAACTAAATAAAATAGATTTTAATATTTCACGTGGAACATTTTAAAAAAACAAAATAAAAGTTGAACTTAACTATTGACAGAAATGAAAAGTAAAATAAATTTATAAGAGTTTAGATAAAATAATTATCGATAATTAAAATTATAAATTATGATAGCAAAGCACCAACCAAAAAGAGCAAAAGTATTTTCAATAGTCAATCAAAAGGGTGGCGTTGGAAAAACTACCACAGCAATTAACTTAGCAACAGCATTTGCTATGCAAAATAAGAAAACTCTTATTATCGACATGGATCCTCAGGGAAATACGAGTACAGGATTTGGTATAGCCAACCATGAAAGACAAAAAACTATTTATGAAGTTCTGATTGAAGAATTCCACATAAAAGATAGCGTTATTCCAACCAAAATACCAAACCTAAAAATAATAACATCTACTGTTGATTTGTCAGCGTGTGAGGTAGAATTGGTTAATGTTGAACAAAGAGAATTTATATTACGACATGCGCTTAAAGAAATTATCAATGACTATGATATAATTATTATTGATTGTCCACCTTCCTTAGGACTCTTAACTATAAACTCGTTAGTTGCATCTGATTCAATCCTGATTCCAATGCAATGTGAATTTTTTTCATTAGAAGGTTTAAGTCATCTACTTACGACAATTGATCTAATAAAAGAAAATTTAAATCATGATTTGTCAATTAGTGGAATAATTTTAACGATGCATGATCGAAGAAATAAATTAACTGAACAAGTTGAAAGTGATGTGCGCGAATATTTACAAAGTAAGGTCTTCAAAACTCATATCCCTAGAAATATCCGCTTATCCGAAGCTCCTTCGCATGGCGTTCCTGGAATAATATATGATCCAAAATGTATTGGCTCTGCATCCTATATTGAACTTGCAAAAGAAATTTTAGATAGAGATATAATTTAAATTTTTATAAATTAATTAGTCAGATATTGTTAATAAAATCCTAAAATTAAATTAGATCTAGAATTTATAATTATTCAGCAATTGCTCTGGAAACAGGCAAGCTATGATTCGCTTAAATAAAATTTCAATTATAAAAAAATAATAATTAAATCTGTACACGAGTAAAAATTTTTAAAAAATTCTCTGTAGTTTTATCAATCACTTTAGAAAGGCTTAAACCTTTAATTTCGGCAATTCTTTGAGCAATATGCAGAGTGTAGGATGGCTGATTAATTTTACCGCG
>CAILUF010000169.1 GCA_903837365.1 uncultured Alphaproteobacteria bacterium
ATTAAGCTTCATCTTTTTGGCTAAAAATCATCAAAAAACTTCAGCCGTATGGAAATACGACTTCATTTTTTAAAGATTTTTATCTCAAAAATATTTTGCTTAATTATTAATTTTCAAGTTAATCTGGTATAATTTGTTTATTGATGGAATCAATTTTTTGTTTTAATTGATTCCATTTTTCAAAATCTTTTTGCATAATTTTTGGGTTTATTTTTGTAAGTGTTAAATTTTTTTAAGTGTTTTAATCCGCCTTCTCAATCCATCCGCCACCTGCCACGCGATCATTGAAATATACTACTCCTGCTTGTCCTGGAGTTATTGCTCTTGTCATCGATTTCATCGTAATTTTGGCGCGATTATTTTCCAAAATTTTAACTACCGCGAGATGTTCTTTGGCATTTGAGCGAATGCGAATTTCGGCTTCAAATTTCTCACCAATTTTTGGTAAATCAATCAGCCAATTGCAATTGCGAATTGTAAAAATTTGCTGATCTAAAAAATGTTCTTCACCTACAAAAACTTGATTATTTTGCGGATCGATTTTAATTACATAAAGTGGATTTGGATACGCAATTCCAAGTCCGCGACGCTGTCCTAAAGTAAAATTTATAATGCCTTCGTGAGTTCCTAAAACTTTTTTAGTCTCAATGTGAATAAGCTCTCCAGTCGCAAAAGCGTTGGGGCGATGCTTTTTTATCACCGAAGCGTAATCACCATTTGGCACGAAACAAATATCTTGCGAATCGGGTTTATTGGCGATTTCAAGACCAAATTCTTCAGCTAATTTGCGAGTATGTTCTTTGGTGAATCCACCAAGTGGAAAATGTAAAAAATCGAGTTGCTCTTGAGTGGTTGCAAATAAAAAATAACTTTGATCTTTGCTGTGATCAAAGGCTTTGTGAAGCTCGGATTTTCCTTCAAAGTTAATAATTTTTTGAACATAATGACCAGTTGCCATGCCATCTGCACCAAGGTCTCGTGCCACTTGCAATAAATCTTTAAATTTTACGGATTGATTGCATTTTACGCAAGGAATTGGCGTTTCGCCACGCAAATATGAATCGGCGAAATCATCGATTACTAATTCTTTAAAAGCATTTTGATAATTCAAAACATAATGCGCAAAACCAAATTTTTCAGCAACTTTTTTGGCATCATAAATATCAACTCCAGCACAGCACGCATTCTTTTTTTTCAGCGCTTCACCGTGATCGTAAAGTTGCAGTGTTATACCAATTACTTGATAGCCTGCTTCGTGCAACATGCACGCCACCACAGATGAGTCAACGCCTCCCGACATCGCCACGACGATTTTAGTTTCATGAATTGGTTTATTTTTTATGTTTAAAAAAGTCATTTTAATTTTTTATTTAATTTTTTCAGAGATAAAAAATTACTATTATCAACAATTTTTTTGCCAGTTTTTTCTTCCAAAGCTAATCTGGCATCGCCAGCAATTTTACCACCTTTTTTGGCAGGAATTTTATTTTCTTCAAAACCTTTGGCTTTTAGAGCTTCAGCAATTTGACGAGTTGAAAGTTCAGCTAGTGTTGTAAAAATTAATTCTGCTTCATTCATGTGATCGCGCAAATTTTGACTTTTTAAATTCTTCATTTTTTTATGTTGAGAAATATTTAAACCTGTCCATTCTTGATGAATTATGTTGGTTAATGTTGCAAATTCATCACCCTCTTTAACATCGGCAATTTTCCAGTAATTGGTAAGCTTGTTGCGAGTTTCTTGCCCTGTCATTCTTTGGGAAATCCATTTTTCACTTCGTCCTAATTTTTGCCAATTTTGTCGAGCACGATTTATCGATTGTTCTGGATCAGCTATTTCATTAACTCTTTCATTGCCAACTTTAGCGAGCCACATTTTTATTGGCTCAGCTTTCGAACTTGGAATTGATTGAATCAAGCGGAAAATAGTTTCGATATCGGCAACATCGGTTTTATAAAACTTTCCATCGGCGGACATCATTTTCAGTTGGTCACAAATTGTGACCAACTCGCCCCCCTCTTTAATTAATCTTTCTTTTAAAGTTGACCAATAGCTTTTTGCTTTTTTGTAATCATCTTGATTCGTCAAGATTGCGACGATGTCGATCACTGAAAAAAACCATTTTTGTTTTTCTTCGCTCCAGACGCTTCGGACTTTTTTTTCTTCAAAAATATTCAAATTATTTTTAATTTCTTGCTTTATTTTTTTTGCAATATTTTTCATGGCGGGGTATTTTTTGGTTAATAATTGGTTAGCTATGGTTAAGATTTTTTTTATTTTATAAAGAAAAGATTAAATTTCAAAATTTTTTTTAAAAAATATTTGCAGGGAGTTGTTGCAACTCAAATTTTAATTTCTTAAATATAGCATTAATTTTATTTAATTTTATTTTTGTTATGACGCAAAATTCTTCGCAATCAGCCAAGCTTACTCTCCCAAATGGCAAAGAGATATTGTTACCAATTAAACAAGCAACAATTGGTCAAGATGTAATCGATATAACCGCTCTGTTCAAGGAAAGCGGAATGTTTACCTTTGATCCAGGGTTTTTATCAACTGCTTCTTGTGAATCAAAAATTACTTACATCGATGGTGAGAAAGGTATTTTACAACATGGCGGATATTCAATCGAAGAGCTCGCGCGTAAAAGTCAATATTTGGAAGTTGCTTATTTATTACTCAATTGCGAATTGCCAACTTACCTACAATATCAAGACTTCGTGAGCAATATCAAAAACAACATGTTGGTTCATGAGCAAATTAATATTTTATTTCGTGGATTTCCACGTAAGGCTCATCCCATGGCAATTATGGTTGGAGCGGTTGCATCACTTTCAGCTTTTTATCATGAAACAATGGATGTTGCAACTCCAGAAGGGCGGATGGATGTGGTTTATAAAATCATCGCTAAAATGCCAACCCTCGCTGCAATGGCTTATAAATACTCGATTGGCGAGCCAATAATTTATCCTAAACATGATTTAGGTTTTGCTGAAAATTTTTTGCATATGCTTTTTGCTAAGCCAACTGCAACCTATAAAGTCAGCCCTACAATTGCTAAAGCAATGGAAATGATTTTTGTTTTACACGCTGATCATGAGCAAAATGCATCAACCTCAACGGTTCGATTAGCTGGCTCTTCGGGAGCAAATCCTTTTGCGTGTATTGGCGCAGGAATATCATCGCTTTGGGGTCCAGCTCATGGTGGAGCTAATGAGGAAGTGATCGAGATGTTGCAAGAAATCGGTAGCAAAGAGCGCATTTTCGAATTTATAAAACGTGCTAAGGATAAAAATGATCCATTTCGTTTAATGGGTTTCGGACATCGCGTTTATAAAAATTATGATCCACGCGCATCGGTTCTAAAAAAATCTTGTGATGAAGTTTTACACGAACTTGGCATCGTTGATCCACTTCTTGATATCGCAATTGAGCTAGAGCGAATTGCTTTAAATGATGAATATTTTATTTCGCGAAAATTATTTCCTAATGTTGATTTTTATTCAGGTATCATTTACAAAGCTTTGGGAATTCCAACTAATTTGTTTACAGTAATTTTTGCAATTGCGCGTTCAGCTGGTTGGATTTCGCAGTGGAAAGAAATGATTGATGACGAAGCCTTTAAAATAGGGCGTCCACGTCAATTATATACCGGACATGTAAAACGTGATTATCTTGAAATCGCCAAAAGACAAATTCTCAAATGAGCTCAATTTCTGAATTAATTTTAAAAAAAATTTTCGCCAAAAAGAAAAAGGAATCAAGCGCTAGAATTCCTGATGAAGACTTCGTGCCTTACGTTTGTCATTACGATCAAAATACTATTTTAACCAAGAATGGCGAGCTTTTGCAGATAATTCGCGTAACCGGGTTTAGCAATTCTTCTACGGTGTCGGAAATGATTTCGCTACGCGATGCGGTACGCGATTCGCTAAAAAAAAATGTTAAGGATATAAATTACGCATTGTGGTTTAACACTTTAAGGCGTAAGAAAAATATCAGTCCGCGCGGAGAATTTAAAGATTTTTTTGCTAAAAGTTTAAATGAAAAATGGGAGGAAAAAAATAATTTAAAAAGTGAATATGTTAATGAACTTTATATCACGATAATCATCGAAGGGCTTGATACTTCAATCTCAAATGCCTCTTCATTATTCCACTCATTTTCTAAAATTACCATCAAATCTCTGCATGAAAAAAATCTTGCGGAATCGCAAAAAAAACTAAATAGTTTGGCCAAAAAAATCTTAATTGATTTAAAAGATTACGGTGCAAAATTACTGGGATTGAAAGAGTGGAACGGAGTTTTATATTCAGAGCCAATGCGATTTTTTGGTAAATTAATAAATCTTTACGAAGAGCGATATCCACTGGTTGCAAACGATATTTCAAATGATTTAGTAAGTCACAAAGTCGCCTTTGGAAATCGTGAAATTGAAGTGATTGGTTATGATAATAAAAATTTTGCGGTGATATTTTCGCTTAAAGAATATTTTGAAGTTGGAACGAGTGCACTGGATCGAATTTTACAAATGCCATTTGAATTTATAATCACTCAATCTTTTGATTTTTTTTATAACGAAAAAGATCTCGAAGCCTTTGAATATCAAGATTATATTTTAAAAGTAAGTGGCGATGAAGAGTTTCGACAGTTGAGTGGAATTGCCAATTTTGTTGAAAGTAATACTGGCAGTATAACCGATTACGGTAAGTTACAAACTACGTTCATGATGATCAGTCGTCATAAAGAAGATTTGTTAAAAGATGTAAAAATGGTTATTGAAGAATTTAGTCGTTTAGGTTTTGTTTTGGTTCATGAAGATTTATTCATGGAGCATTGCTTTTGGTCACAATTGCCGGGTAATTTTTCATTCTTAAGACGTCAAAAAGTAATCAATACTTATCGAGTTGCAGGATTTGCTTCACTTCATAGTTTTCCCTCGGGATCAATTGCTGGGAATTATTGGGGTTCAGCAGTTTGTGCTTTTAAAACAGTTTTGAATACGCCATTCTTTTTTAACTTCCACGAAGAAGATGTTGGACATACTATGGTTGTTGGTCCTAAGGCATCTGGGAAAACTTTATTAATTAATTTTTTAATTGCGCAATCGCAAAAATTTAATCCAAAAGTTTTTATTTTTGATTTTAATAATTCTTCACAATGTTTCGTAGAAATTAGTGGTGGTAAATATTTTGACATTTCAGTTAATGATTCTCAGCATAAAAATTATTTATCACTAAATCCACTTAAACTTGCGCAAAATAGCGTTAGTAAAGATTTTCTTGAGCAATTTTTTCGAAGCTTGGTGATATTTCGTAAAAACGCTCCAGCATCTCAGGAGCTTGATTTGATACCGGATATAATCGATCGAATTTTTGCAGCTAATTGTCCAGATTTTATCAGTGCAGTGCAAGCTTTCAACGCTTCTGAAACTCAGGGAATTTTTAATAATTTGGAAATTTGGAGCGAAGGAAAATTAAATAAAATTTTTACTTGTCAGCAGGATTTTGATATGAGTAATTCGATTAATGGTTTTGATCTTACTGAATATCAAGAACACAAGCCAGTGTTGATTCCGCTATTTTTATATTTACTTCATCGCATCGAAACTAGTTTAGATGGATCGCCAGCAATTATTGTTTTAAATCAAGCTTTTGATTTGGTTGGTAATGTAATTTTTCAGTCACAAATTTCTGATTTTTTAGAGAGAATGCGCAAAAAAAACTGTGTAGTAATTTTTGCCTTTGAAGATAAGCAAGCCCTTGATTTTATTGATCTAACGAAAAATATTAAAGAATATTTGGCAACCGAAATATTTTTGCCAAATAATTCTCCAAATGAAATTTATAAATCGATATTTAAATTTGCCAAAGATGAAATTGAAATTTTAAAAATGATGGAACATGGCGAGCGACATTTTCTTTTGAAGCATGCTGAGGAATCGCTGATTGCTACTTTAAATTTTAACGATTTATTTTCTTATTCTAAGCTACTGGCATGCGATCAGGATTCTATCACCGTTATGCAAACTATCGTCAATGATTTGGCTGATGAAAAAGAAAAACCTCCAACTGCTTCAGAATCTTTGCCAATTATTCTGCAGGCAATTCAAGCCATTGAAAATGAAAGACTCAGCGAAGAAAAAGCTAAGTCAATCGAATCTGGAGCTAAAGAGCGCAGACTTCTTCGCGAAAAATTAGAACTAAATGAAGTTGATTAATTATATTAAAAAAAATTTTTCTTATTTTATCTAGAATTATTAATTCTTGAATTGGCAGGTGAGTTTCTAATCAAAGCTCTCCCTATCTAAGGAAGATAAAATTCGATGCCTCATGCTTTAAATTAAACGTCATTGTGTTTATAATAGCTAATCTTGTAAAATTTAATTAAAAAATAAAT
>CAILUF010000170.1 GCA_903837365.1 uncultured Alphaproteobacteria bacterium
ACGACCATGAAAGCAGGGGTATTAATTTCTCCTCTTGAAGTTTTTATAATTCCTCTTCTTGATTTATTTTCTTTTGCTTTTATAGTGAAACTAAATTTACTTTCCATGACTATTTTTAGTAATTTAATAAACTCATTTTTATGAAAAAATTCATTTATCTTATTTTTTTTACGATTTTATTAACCGCAACTCTAATTGCAACTTACAAAATTTCAAAGGATTCTCCTAAGTCAGCACCTAAGCTTGCTGAAGGGCAAAGCGATACGGCTTTCTTTCGCGTCAATATTACCATTCCTGAATTTACTTTTAATGATATTTTTAGCAATGATCAAATTTTTTCGAAAAAAGATTTAGAAGGAAAATATTCAATTGTTAATTTTTTTGCTTCTTGGTGCACAACTTGCCATGCAGAACATCAAATTCTTTTAGCTTTAAATGATGAAAAAATTGCCGATATCTACGGAATTGCTTGGCGTGATGTCGATGAAAATGCTCGTCAATATCTTGAAGAAAATGGCAATCCTTTTGTAAAAGTTGCTTCTGATGGTAATGGCTTATTTACAAAAATAGCCAATATTGAAGCTGTTCCGGAGACTTGGATTATTGATAAAAAAGGAAATGCTGTTATGCGTTATCGCGGAAATTTACAGGAATTTTCGATTAATGAAATTAAAGAATTTTTGCAAAAAAATAAATAGATTATGAAAAAAATTTTAGTAACGGGTGGAGCTGGTTTTCTTGGATCATTCCTATGCGAAAAACTCTTGGCGCAAGGTCACGAAGTAATTGCGCTGGATAATTATTTTTCGGGATCCAAAAAAAATATCGCTCATTTATTTAGCAATCCGAACTTTGAGGCGCTTAGACATGACATAACTCAACCATTACACATTGAAGTTGATGAAATTTATAACTTCGCTTGTCCAGCTTCGCCGATTCATTATCAACATAATCCTGTTCATACAGTTAAAACTTGCGTTATGGGTGCAATCAATGTTTTAGAGCTTGCGCGCAATGTTAAAGCTAAAGTTATTCAAGCATCGACTTCAGAAATTTATGGCGATCCCTTGGTTCATCCACAACATGAAAAATATTTGGGAAACGTTAACACTATGGGTCCGAGATCTTGCTATGATGAAGGCAAAAGAGTTGCCGAAACATTATTTTCAGATTATCATCATCAATATGGCGTTGATATTCGCGTAATAAGAATTTTTAACACTTATGGTCCACGCATGTCAATTAACGATGGCAGAGTTGTTTCTAATTTTATTGTTCAAGCTCTTAGAGGTGAAAATTTAACGATGTATGGGCAAGGCGATCAAACGCGCTCATTTTGCTATGTCGATGATTTGATCACTGGTATTGTAGATTTTATGAATTATCAAGGAAATGATTTTGGTCCGATAAACCTTGGCAATCCTCATGAATTTACAATGCTAGAATTGGCAAAAAAAATTCTGAAACTAACTAATTCAAACTCTGAAATTATTTTTAAGGATTTACCACAAAACGATCCGATGCAAAGAAAACCAGTTATTGATCGCGCTAAAAATCTTATTAATTTTTCACCGAAAATTGAACTTGAAGAAGGTTTAACAAGAACTATTGATTACTTTAAAAAAGAATTGAATTCTCTTTAAAACAGTTGTAAACTATTATAAACTAAAAATATTTATTTAATCCTAATTTATGAAAATTGTTGTAATTGGCACTGGCTATGTTGGCCTGGTATCCTCGATTTGCTTTGCTAAAATTGGTCATCAAGTTATTGCCGTTGATAAAATTGTCAGTAAAATTGATCAATTAAAAAAAGGTGAAATACCTATTTACGAACCCGGTTTGAAAGAAATGCTTAGCGAAGTTGTCGCACTCAACAATATCAGTTTTACTACTAATTTGCAAGAGGCTCTTACTGATGCCAATGCTGTATTCATTGCAGTTGGAACACCTCAAGATGAAGATGGAAGTGCTGATTTATCCTACGTCTTAGATGCTAGCAAAGAAATTGCCAAATACTCAACTTCCTCAAAATTAATTGTAACCAAATCTACGGTTCCCGCTAAAACTGGCGAAAAAATAAAAAACTTACTCGCCGAAACTAATCCGCAAATTAAATTTTATGTTGCTTCCAATCCAGAGTTCTTGCGCGAGGGTTGCGCAATTGATGATTTTATGCAACCAGATCGCATAGTCATTGGCTATGATGACGATCAAGCCAAAAAAATTCTTGAGGAAATTTATCAATATTTTCCAGCTTCAAAAATTTTTCACACTGATATCGTTACAGCGGAGCTTATCAAATATGGCTCAAATTCATTTCTTGCAACTAAAATTGCTTTCGTAAATGAACTTGCTGATTTATGCGAAAATGTTGGAGGTAATATTAAAGATCTTGCTATTGCCATGGGTCAAGATTCGCGCATTGGTGAAAAATTTTTAAATCCCGGTCCGGGATTTGGTGGATCTTGTTTTCCAAAAGATATTTTGGCATTGCTTAACATCGCCAAAAATAATAATGCAAATTTATCATTGATTGATGCAGTTGTTAAATCAAACAATAATCGTAAAAATTTAATGGTAAAAAAAATTATTAATATTCTCGATGGCAAGGTAAAAAATAAAAAAATTATTTGGTTAGGATTAGCCTTTAAAGCCAATACTGACGATATCCGCTACAGTCCTTCAATTGCAATTGCTAAAGAATTGGCCAAAATGGATACGCAAATTTTTGCTCATGATTTTCAAGCGCAAATTAATGCTAAAAAAGAGCTTAGCGATTTTAATAACATCCATTTCATTGATGATATTTGGCAAGCAATTGCGAATTGTGATTTAATGGTTATTGCTACCGAATGGGAACAATATCGCAAATTAGATCTAGCGAAACTTAAAAGAATAGCTCCGCAAATTAAAATTGTTGATTTACGCAATATTCTCGACAAAAATGAATTAAAAAAACATGGCTTTATCTTTGATTTTATTGGCAATAAGAATTAAACCTTTTTACAAAAATATTTTCATAAAATTAATTATTTGTAAAATATCACAAAGCTTATGATCGAAATTGGCAAAATAAAAATTGATGGCAATGCCCTTCTTGCACCTATGTCAGGAGTTACTGATTTACCATTTCGTAGACTTGTAAAATCCTTCGGTGCACCTTTGGTAATTTCAGAAATGATCGCATCACGTGCAATGATTCTGCAAACCAAAGAATCAATGAAAAAATGCCAAGTACAAAAAGATCAATATCCGATGTCCGTTCAAATAGCTGGATGCGAGCCGGAAATTATGGCGCAAGCCGCAAAGCTTAACGAAGACTTAGGAGCTGATATTATCGACATTAATTTTGGATGTCCTGTCAAAAAAGTTGTTAATAGCTTTGCTGGAAGCGCTTTAATGAAAGATGAAGATTTGGCAACAAGAATTATGGAAGCTGTTGTAAATGCAGTTAAAATCCCCGTTACTATGAAAATGCGCTTAGGTTGGAATCAAGAAAATCTAAACGCTCCATCCCTTGCCAAAAAAGCTCAAGAAGTTGGTATAAAAATGCTAACTGTTCACGGAAGGACAAGATGTCAGATGTATAATGGCAATGCCGATTGGCAAGCAATTTCTAGAGTTAAAGAAGCAGTTACAATTCCAGTTATAGCCAATGGTGATATTAAAAATTTTGAAAATGCTAAAACTGCACTTGAACTATCAAAAGCTGATGGGGTGATGATTGGACGCGCATGTTACGGAAAGCCTTGGCTTATCAGCCAACTAAATGATCAACTTAGCAATAAAAAACCTCAACCAATTCCAAATCTTGAACAGCAATTAAAAATTGTTCTTGGTCATTTTAACGAGATGATTGAGTATTATGGAGTAATTACCGGAATTGCTCTTGCTAAAAAACATATTGGCTGGTATAGTTCTGGCTTAAATTGTTCGTCGGAATTTCGCGCCAAAATTAATTTGATGGGTAGTTTCGCGACTATTGAAAATAGCTCTTCCTTGGCCAAGAAAGCAATTTTAGAAATTTGCGCAACCATCGAAAAATTTTATGAATCACAACATAATTTTTTGCTTAAGGAAACTATCAATTAAAAAATATCATTTAATTTTATTTTTTGTTTTTTGTCATGGCGCAAAGTTTAAAAATTTATCTAGCTCAAATCAATAATTCAGTTGGCGATTTGGAATATAATCAACGCCTAATCACTGATCAATGCTTAATTGCCGAGCAGCAAAATTGTGATTTGATAATTTTTCCGGAAATGACAATTTCTGGTTATCCTTGTGAAGATTTATGGAAAAAAAAATATTTCATTAAAAGCTGTGAAGATATAATATTTTCTATTATTGAATTTAGTAAGAAAATTAACTGCGCTATTCTTCTAGGATCGCCAACTTCAGATCGTCAAAAAAATAAGGAAATAATTCGCAATTCAGCTTTACTAATTGAGCAAGGCAAAGTTAAAAATATCATTCATAAAAAGTCATTACCAAACTACTCAGTATTTGACGAAGAGCGATATTTCACAGCTTCCAGCGCTTTATCTTACATTGAATTTCGCAATCAAACTTTAGCAATTTTAATTTGCGAAGATTTTTGGCAGAAAAAAAATTGGCTCCTCATCAATGAGCAAATTTGCGATAATATTTTGGTAATAAATTCATCGCCCTTTTCAATAGCCAAACATGATCAACGTATTGAAAATGCTCAGGAATTTTGTAAAGCAACCAAAAAATCCTTGCTTTATGTTAATCAAATTGGCGGACAAGATTCGTTAGTTTTCGATGGTGGATCTTTTGCAATTGATGCTCAAGGTGATATAAAGTTACAAATGAGTAATTTTGAAGAAGATGCCGTAATTATTACTCTCTCTAAAGATAATCAAATCTCGCTAGATAAAAATTTTAAAAATTATTCTTCAAATTTTGTGAGCAATAATTCAGAGCAAATTTACTGCGCGATGACTTTATCGCTTCGAGATTATTTACAAAAAAATAATTTTTCGCAAGTGCTATTGGGGATGTCAGGAGGAATAGATTCAGCTTTAGTTGCAACAATTGCCGTTGATGCTCTAGGATCGGATAATGTAAAACTTTACGCCTTACCAACCAAATTTAATTCTCAAAACTCAATGATTGACGCGCAAGAATGTGCAAAAAATCTAAGAATTGAATTGAAAGTAATTTCTATTGAAGAAATTTTCAAACAAATGCTTTTAACCTTTGAAAAAAATGACGAGCAAATTTCACCTTTAGCGCAAGAAAATTTACAATCACGAATTCGCGGAAATATATTGATGAGCCTTTCTAATTCAATCAATGCGCTACTTTTATCAACTGGTAATAAATCAGAATTAGCTTGCGGATATGCAACAATTTACGGCGATATGTGTGGAGCATTTAATCCTATAAAAGATCTTTACAAAACACAAATTTACGAAATTACAAAATGGCGTAATGCTAATATTTGCAAGCTTTCCAGACTTAAAGAAAAAAATCTAATTCCTGAAAATATTCTTATCAAAGCTCCTAGCGCTGAATTAAGATTTGATCAAAAAGATAGTGATAGCCTTCCTGCTTACGATATTCTTGATCAAATTTTATTTTTTTTAATTGAACAAGAAAAATCAATTTCTCAAATAGTTGCAGAAGGTTTTGATTATGAATTGGTTAAAAAAATAAATCGATTATTACTAACTAGTGAATATAAACGCAAGCAATCAACTCTTGGCGCAAAACTATCAACAATGTCTTTTGATAAAGAACGTCGTTACCCTATAACTAACAAATTTTATCTATGACTACAGAAAAATTTATCTGTGGCGATTGTAAGGGAATCACTGAAAATGATAACAATAAAAAATCATCTTTTAGAATTTTACCTTGGTTTTTATTTTGCTTTACGGGATTAATTTTTCCATCTTTTCGCCGCAAAAAATCCGCACCAAAAAAATGTCAATATTGCAATAGTGATTTTTTACTTCCCTTGGATTTGCCATCAACTGCTGAATTTCTAAAACAAATTGATCAAAGTTATCGTAAAAAAAATTAATTTGTTTTTAAAGTTTTTGCCTTAATGTTAGAAATATAAATTTTATTTTTATTTTAATTTTTGGTTTTTATCAATGACTGTTAAAGTTCGTTTCGCTCCCTCCCCTACTGGTTTCTTGCATGTTGGTAATATTCGTACTGCCATCATTAATTTTTTATATGCTAAAAAAAATAATGGTGAATTTTTTTTACGTCTTGACGATACCGATACGCAAAGAGTTCGCGATGAATATCGTGATATGATTTTGCAAGACCTTGAATGGCTTGGCTTAAAGCATGATTTATTTTTCAAGCAATCGCAGAGATTACAAAATTACCAACAAGCTAAAGATCTTTTGATAAAAAGCAAAAGACTCTATGAATGCTACGAAACTGAGGAAGAATTAAATCTTCAAAGAAAATCTCAAAATGCTTCTGGTATTGCCCCGGTCTACAACCGTAATGCTTTAAAGCTTACCGATGAACAGAAAAAAAATCTCCGTTCGCAAGGTTTAAAACCGCATTATCGTTTTTTACTCGATGAAAGAATTATTACTTGGGATGATAAGATAAAAGGAAAAATCACTTATGACGGACGACATTTTTCAGACCCAGTACTAATTCGCAAGGAAGATGAAAATGGTTTTGGAGTTCCAACTTACACTTTTTGTAGCGTGGTTGATGACATTGATTTCGGCATAACCGATATTATTCGTGGCGAAGATCATATTACCAATACCGCAATCCAAATTCAAATTTTTGAAGCATTAAATGCAACTCCGCCAAGCTTTGCTCACTTGGCTTTGGTCAAAGCTTCATCGGGTAAAATTTCTAAACGCGAAGGTGGATTTGATATAAAATCTTTACGCAATGAAGGTTATGAATCAATGTCGATTGTAAATTTTTTAGCACAAATTGGAACTAGTGATTCTTTAAAAATATATCAGGATTTTCAAGGGTTAATCGAAGATTTTTCTTTTGAAAAATTTTCCAAATCAGCAACTAATTATGATATAATTGAAATTACTAATATTAATCAGAAGTTAATACAAGATATTGATTTTAATTTCGTTCTAAAACGTTTAAATGAACTTAATATTAACAGCAAAATATCTAAAATTTTCTGGGATTTTTTTAAAGGCAATCTGCATTTTATCCATGAAATTCAAGAGTGGATTGATATTTGCTTTGGTAATTTTTCCCATCCAAATAAACCCGAAGATCAGGAATTTTTAAAACAATGTTTAGAAGTTTTGCCAAATGTTACTACCGATGAGAACTCTTGGCAATTATGGCTTGATAGCATTAAAAAAATCTCTCCACGCAAAGGTAAAGAATTATTTATGCCAATTCGTTTAGCGCTAAGTGGAAAAGAAAGCGGACCAGAGTTAAAACATCTCGTAAATTTCATTCCTCGCTTGCAAATAATTTCGCGATTAAGTAATTAAGACCATTCTTACAAATAATTTCGCGACAAGTCATTAGTTAATTTCTGCAAATAAGGCATAATTAAAAAAATGAGATGCTATTTTGCCTCTCGAGGCTTATTTTACAAGGCTCCACAAATATATCTTAAAAAAGATTTATAATATTTATAAATCTGAA
>CAILUF010000171.1 GCA_903837365.1 uncultured Alphaproteobacteria bacterium
CGTGCTAACGCAACGACAGTTTACAATAGTCGTGCTAACGCAACGACCAAGCGCAACGAAATTTACAATAGTCGTGCTAACGCAACGACACGAATTAATAGTCGTGCTAACGCAACGACCAAGCGCATCGACACGAAACTATGAATCAATATTTTTGGTTGAAGGTTTTGTAGATTTGGCAATTTCATCGGCAAGTTCCTCAGCTTTTAAATCCGGTCTAATTTCATGAAGATTTTTGACATGGTGTTCATTGCCATACATATCAACAATAATGGTAGTTTCTTCCTTGATTTTACTAGCTTCATCGGCAATTCCGCGATTGATTTCTTGCTTTAAATCATCAATGCCAAAATCTTTTTCAAGTTCACGAAAAGTTATTTTTAAATCCTTATAAATTTTTTTTAATCGAAAAAAAGCTCGTCCTAAAAAATGAGCTATTTCTGGTAAATCTTGCGGTTTAATAAAAATTAAAATCACCAAAAAAACGACAATTAATTCTGCCAATGAAAAACCAAACATAATAAAATTAAATAATTGTTAACGGTTAATAATATTTAAAAAAACTTTAAACATATTGCAATATCAGCCGAATCGACCCGTTATGTAGTCTTGAGTTTGTTGTTTGCTTGGGTTAGTAAAAATTTTATCAGTGGCATCATATTCAACAATTTTGCCCATGTTAAAAAATGCTGTCATATTAGAAACCCTTGCGGCTTGTTGCATTGAGTGAGTGACGATGATAATGGTAAAATTTTCCTTGAGTTCGTCAATCAATTCTTCAATTTTTGCGGTAGCAATAGGATCAAGCGCCGAGCACGGTTCATCCATTAAAATAACTTCGGGCTCAATGGCAATTGTTCTGGCGATACAAAGCCTTTGCTGTTGACCTCCAGAAAGAGTATTAGCTTGTTCATGAAGACGATCTTTAACTTCTTCCCAAAGTCCAGCTTTAGTTAAACTCTGTTCAACAATAATATCGAGCTCTTTTTTGTTGCTAAATAAACCGTGAATTCTTGGGCCATATGCCACATTTTCGTAAATAGTTTTTAGGAATGGATTGGGTTTTTGAAAAACCATACCAACCGAAGCACGAAGCAAGACCAAATCAAGATCATCATCGTAAATGTTTTTATTATCGAGGGTAATTAGGCCATTAATTTTGCAATTGCTAATCGTATCATTCATGCGATTAATACAGCGTAAAAAAGATGATTTACCGCACCCCGAAGGACCAATTAGCGCTGTTACACTTCGTTCCTTAAAATCAAGATTTATATCAAACAATGCTTGCTTTTCACCGTAAAAGAGATTGATATTTTTGGCAGAAATTTTATTATTCATGCAAAGTTAAACATTGATTTTCTTGAGTTATATAACATTTCAATTTGAAAATTACATTTTTAAAATAACCAAGTAAGAGTTAGTGGAAATGGAATTTAGAACTTTTTTAACTAATTGCAATTTAAAAAATTTTAAAAAATGACAATAAAAAAATTTCGATTTAAAAAATTTGTTCCTCGATCGCTTTACGGTAGATTTTTGTTAATTGTGATTTTATCGGCAGTTATTATTCAGCTAGTTTCGATTTATGTTTTTTATTATACACATCTTGATGTAATCAGTAAACACATGGCTAGAAGTGTTATTGCTGAAATGGTTTTTGTAAAAACTTCAATCAATAAACCGGGTTATGAAAATCTATTACGTGAATTAACGCAAAATACTGGTTTGCAATTTTCCTTTCAAGAAAAAAGAAAATTGAAGCGTAAAAAAATTGGCGATAGCGATTGGCGAAAAAGTAAATTTTACGAATATATAAATCCAATAATTGATCCTTATAATCGTTTTAAGTCAGAACTACAATCCCATGGTCTTAAGCCATATGAAATTTTTGAAAATCCTGAGAATGACGATTTCATAATTGTTAAAATTCAAAGCGAGCAGGGCGTTTTAACATTCGATGTTCCGATTAAAAAAATCACCAGTTCCAGTGCTTATGTTTTTATTTTTTGGATGGGACTTACCATTGTCATCACCTCAATTTTATCGATCGCTTTTTTTCGAAATCAATTGCGTCTAATTAGAAAATTGAGTGAATCAGCTGAAAAATTTGGACGCGGACAAGATGCGCCAAATCTCCGTGTACACGGTTCACAAGAAATTCGTTCCTTAACAATTTCATTTATTAAAATGAAGGAACGGGTTTTGCGACAAATTTCACAGCGTACCGATATGCTTTCTGCCGTTTCTCATGATTTGCGTACTCCTTTAACGCGCATGAAATTGCAACTAGAAATGCTTAAGCAAACTCCTGAAATTGATGATTTAAAAAATGATGTTGGCGATATGGAAAAACTGATAAATGAATATCTTGATTTTGCACGTTTTGACGATAAGGAAAAAACTAAATTGGTAAATGTTAAAGAATTTTTGCAAGAAAAAATAATCGCTTATTACGCCAAAATGAATCGAATAATAATCAACAAAATAACTTTAGAAGATGATCTAAACCTAGATCTCCGTAAGCTTGCCTTTAAAAGGGCAATTATTAATTTGATCGATAATGCTTTTAATTATGGTAAAGAAGTTATGTTAAGTGCTAGTAAAACTTATGACAATTTATCAATTATTATTGAGGATAACGGCCCAGGAATTCCCGAGCTTGAGCGTGAAAATGTTTTTAAACCATTTTATCGCATCGACAACTCGCGCAATCTCGATTCTCGTCCCAATACAGGAGGATCAGGGCTTGGTATGGCAATTGCATTTGACGCGATCATTGCTCACGGCGGAACAATTAAACTTTCTGATTCACAAAATCTTGGCGGATTAAAAGTAGAAATTTTAATCCCGATGTAGTTGCGAGGAGATAATATTGGTTAATCAAGAAATTATATTAAAAACAATAAATCTTGTTAAAAATTATTATAAACATAAAAAATAAAAAAGTTTGACAAAAAAACAATTAATTAAAATAACCAATACAAATTGGCACTAGCCACTGAAGCCCTTTGTGATTTAATTAATTAAATTATGAAGGGCTGACTAAATCCAAAAAATTTATATAATTAATTGCCAAAAATCACGATTTTTGAAATGGCATTTTTAATCGCCATAAA
>CAILUF010000172.1 GCA_903837365.1 uncultured Alphaproteobacteria bacterium
AAGCGGCGGTATCACTTATGACCAAGCTCTAATTAATCATCTCGTGCATGATAAAGGATATTGTGTTGATTATTTGGGTTTAACTGGCAAATATTTTTATTCCATTGGCATTGATTTTACACGGAAAGACGAAAGTACAGATAATGTTGATTATGCTTTAGCTCAAGGATATAAAGTAAGGCTAAATAAAATTATTGAAAGCTATAAGATCTTGATGTGGGGGTGCGAAGCACTTGTAGGTTTTGCTGATAGTATTCACGAGGTTCCCTCTCATTTAAATCATATCTTTGTTTTTTATCAAGAACTTCAAAAAAGATATAAAAGAATTTTTAAGGCATTTTCGAAAAATAATAATGAATTTATTAAAAGATCTTATGAACCTGATTCTTATGGTCTTTACTCATTAGCAAATTGCTTTGAAGATGGTTATGAATATAAAAAACCTGGAAATCATATAAATGTAATTCAAGAAAGACCAATTTATCAAGATGTTTTTACAAATATGCAAGCGCCTCATAAACTTATTGAACAAGAAATTGCTAGAGAAGCTCAACTTCGTCAAGAGGCGGTTTTAGCTTCACCGCCGCCGCCAAGACCAGCCGAAGCTCCACCTCCTGCACCAAGGCCAGCCGTAGCTCCACCTCTCGCACCAATGCCAGCCGAAGCTCCACCTCTCGCACCAAGACCAGCTCCTCCTCCCGCACCAAGACCAGCTCCAGCAAGATCAGTTTCAGCAGATACTTTGATGCGAATTAGAGTGATTCCTGATCAACCTCCAATAGCAAAAGAAGAAGAAAGAAAAGATCGTTTGAAGGGTGCGCTTTATGGGCAAGCGATTTTTGATGCTTTAGGTTTAACGACAGAATTTTTATCGCGTAAGCAGGCAAAAACATTTTTAGCTAGTGCTAATTGTATTGATTATTTTCCATCTGGATTAATTAGAGCTCAACAAGAAAATATTGAAAATTTTTTAAAAGATCCATATGGCATAAGAAAAATTAAGGCAGGCGGTGATGATCCATATTATTGGATAGAAGATATCAAAAATCCTAGCGGAGGAAATGGTGATCAACAGAAATCAAGATGGCGTCAACTAGTTCCCAAAGGCTCACCAACTGACGATACCGATCAAGCGATCTTAAAATTTCGGGCCTTGCAATATGAGCAGGGTGATTTAGAAAAGGCTAAAAAAAATTTTGCAAAACATATTGTGAATTGGTGGGGTGGTGACTTAAATGGAAATTTTGGAAGAAGTAGTTTTGGATTAGGTTCAAATACAATGGAAGTGATGGCTATCCAAGGAGGCGCGCAAAAAATTGATCAAGCGGGGAGGCGACAATTTTTTGATGATCCAGTCGCAAGATCAAAAGCAATATGGAAAAAAAATTTTCTTGAAAAAAATTTTTTTACTCAAGCTAATGGCGCTTTAATGAGTAGTTCTTACATTTTGCAATATTATCCTGATTCGCTTGAATTAGCGCAAAAAGCTACCCAGGAATTAGCGAAGGTTACGCATTACGATCCCTTGGTTTCAGCTCATTGCGTGGCTTATGTGACAATGCTTTATAAATTACAAAATCATCAAGGGGATTTAAGCGATGATAATTACCAAAAATATTTAGATGAGGCTTTTGAAGCGGGAGAAAAAATTTTAGATGAGAGAATAGGCGATTATGAAGAGGTAATTAGCCTTAAGCAATTGCAAAATTTAGGCTATAATTATGATCTAAATGCAAAGATGACCGAATGGAAAAATCAAATGCGCAAAGCAATTTTTAGTGAAATAGATAGCGAGAAATTTGAGAAATGGGAGGATTTGGAATTGACTGATCCTATAACTGAAATTGATGAAATAAAAGCAACTAAAGGTTCGCAACCATATGACAATATTGGCATGTCGCATCGCGCATTAAGTGCTGGATTTTTTGCTTTAACAAGTTTGCGAAAAAAAATTAATACAGATAGAAGGGCGCCGCAAAATGCATTAACCGAAATATGTCTTGAGCTTATGGCGCAGGGAGGCGATACTGATACAAATGGAACTGTGGTAGGTTCATTATGCGGAAGTTATTTGGGATTTAGTAAGATCCCCCAAGCAATGATTGATGGTTTTGGAAAAGGAAATGATGGAAAGGGAGCTGGAAATTTACAATATGTCGATGAAACATTCGTTAAAGTCAGAGACGAAGAATTGCTTAATGAAATTGAAAAAATAGCTAATCAAAAAATAAGTAAATTACAAGACGCTATAGTAAAAGGTGGCAGTCGAGAAATTCCAGCAACAATCATCAAGCCAATTCTATCTCGGCAATTCAATGGAGAAAATAATTTTTGGCATGATCATCGAAAGAGTGATGGATATCGCAGAGGTAATGATTATTTGGTGCTTAACGATCCGCAAGGTAATGTCGATATTAACGCAGTACAAAAAGCTATGGCGCAAGGTAATGTCGATATTAACGCAGTACAAAAAGCTATGGCGCAAGTGATTTCAGACTGCCAAACGCAGTTAAGAATGACTGAAGATGAAGTAATGCGAGCAATTACCCTTGCCAAAAAATATGGTGGCCTTGGCAATGTTGCTGATAGAAAATTGTTGAGTGATCGTTTGCTGACTGGGGTGGCGGGTGATCAAACTCCGCAAGTTATGTTAAATAAGTTTCGTAAATTTTCTTCTAGTGTGCAAAAGTTAAACAAAGAAAATGGAATTTATTCAGGAAGAAAAGATGGAAAATTAGTAGGCTTGAGGCTGACTTTTGTAAGCGAGGATGCAATTCGTATTTGGCAAGAAATTATTCCTAAAATCCCATCTCGAAGCGGTGGAGCAGTAGGAGGCGGTCCACGAGGAGGAGGCGGTGGAGAAGGAAGATAAAATTATACAATTTGAAAAAAATATTTTCAAATATCGCGATTCATTTATCGCGATTTATTAAAAAAAAGTCATTTATTTTTTTGCTAAATTTGTTTTGGCAAATTTAACTTAAGAAAATTTTTTTTGACAAAATTTTGCGATTTGACAATTTTGACAATTTGGTTTGCGAGCCATGCAAACATAGCGTCCATGCAATATTAACCAATGATGCGCATATTGTAAAAATTCTTGAGGAATAATTTTTAACAAAGCTTTTTCAGTTTTTTCTTCATTAATTTCATTGACCAAGCCAAGGCGATTAGCAACGCGAAAAACATGAGTATCAACCCCAATAGTTGGTATGCCGAATGCGCAATTAAGAACAACATTGGCGGTTTTTCTACCAACCCCAGGAAGCGAATTTAATTGTTCAAAATTTTGGGGAATTTGACCATCAAATTTTTCAATTAAAATTTTTGACATCTTGATAATATTGCTTGCTTTGCCATTAAATAAGCCAATTGTGGAAATATATTTTTTTAATTGTTCTTCACCAATTTCTAACATTTTCTGGGGATTATCAACAATTTTAAATAAAGATTGAGTAGCTTTATTAACTGAAATATCGGTTGCTTGCGCTGATAATATAACAGCAACTAACAATGTGTAGTTATTGGTGTAAACTAGCTCGGTTTGGGGTTGGGGTTGTTGATTTTGAAATATTTTAAAAATTTCGCTAACTGTTTTTTTTAACATTTTTTATTATGTTTTTATTATGCTTACTTAAGTTTGTTAAAATCTTTAGATATAACCCTCCCATCGATGGTTATTAACCCAAACACTTAACTGAATTTATAAAAATTTGCCCAACTTAGAAGCGCGACTTTAAATTTAAAATAATTAAAATTAATGCTATTAAATTAAATTGATATTTATAATTTTAATGGACAAAATGCCATAGAAAACAAAGGTTTTGTAACGATATAATTATTGATTAAAATTTTAAAAATATGATTCACGATATTAACGAACTTAAAAAACAAAAAAAAGTTCACTTTATTGGCATTGGTGGAATTGGCATGAGTGCATTGGCGTTTATACTTCGCGAATGGGGCGTTGCGGTGCAAGGTTCAGATTTAAAAGAAAATCATTTAACTGAAAAATTGAGATCAAAAAATGTTGAATATTTTGTTGGTCACGATGCCAAAAATATTGGCGAAGAAATTACTTTAGTTGTGCAAACCTCAATTATAAAAACCAGTAACCCAGAAATTCTTGAAGCACAAAATCGCAATATTTCGATCATGACTCGTGCGGAATTATTGGCTTTAATAATGCAGGATTACATTGGTATTACAATCGCTGGAACCCATGGCAAAACCAGTACCACAGGGATAGTTTCGGTATTGTTAGATGATGCTGGTTTACAACCAACAGTAATTAACGGCGGAATAATTCATTATTTTCAAAGTAATTCTAAGGTTGGTAAAGGTAAATATTTAGTTGCGGAATCTGACGAATCGGATGCAAGTTTTGTAAAACTTCCATCTTGCATTGGAGCAATAACTAACATTGAACCGGAGCACTTAGAATTTTCTGGATATCAAGGAAGTTTTGAAAAACAAAAAGCTTGTTTTGAACAATATGTTTCGCAAATTTCTGATGATGGTTTGTGTTTAATTTGTATTGATGATTTTGAAGCCGAAAAAGTCTATTCAAAATTCTTTGCAACTAAAAAAAATTTGGTAAGTTATTCGATCAAAAAATCTGCCGATATTATGGCAAAAAATATTTCGATGGATATTAGCGGAATTACTTTTGATGTGGTTTTTAAAAATGGTGAAGAAATAAAATCAATCAAAATGCCAATATATGGCAAACACAATGCTAGCAATGCTTTAGTGGCAATAGGAATTGGCAAATTTCTTGGTTTAGAAAATAATCAAATTAAACAAGGTTTAGCTAAATTTAATGGCGTTAAACAAAGATTCACAAAAGTTGGTGAGTTTAATGGAGTTTCAATAATTGATGATTATGGCCATCATCCAACCGAAATATCAACAACTCTTAAAGCGGCAAGAGAACTAGTTGCTAAAGAAAATAAAGTTATTTGCGTAGTTCAGCCTCACAAATATTCGCGAGTTCGTGATTTATTTAAAGAATTTTGTGGAGCTTTTTTTGATGCTGATATTGTTATTGTTTCGGATATTTATTCAGCCTCGCAAGCTCCAATTGAAGGGATCAATCAAGATTCATTAATTGAAGGAATTAAAAAAGCTGGTCATCAAAATGTTATAAAATTAAATAGCGAAAATGATTTGGCTAATATTTTGAAACCGTTAATTAAAAAAGGCGATTTGATATTTTGTACAGGTGCTGGAACGATTACCAATTGGGCTTCCAAGTTGGCAAATGATTTGCTAAAAATATAATTTTTGATTTAAAATACATGGAAATTATTTTTAAAATTGCTAAAAATCCTCAAGAAATGCAACTCGGCTATCCATTGATTGGCAAGCATTATCAAGATTTCAGCGAAGAACAATTTTTTGAATCAGTTCAAGAAATGATTTCTCTTAGTAATTATCAAATGTTATTGGTTTTTGTGAAAAATCAAGAAAAGTCAATTTTAGTTGATCAGTTGGATTTGGTTGGAGTTTGCGGATTTTGGTTAGCGCGAATGTTTTACTGCGGAAAATATCTACAACTTTCTAATTTAATTGTTGAAGAATCGCTTAGAGGCAGTGGAGTTGGTAAAAAAATTATAAAATATCTCGAAAATTTTGCCAAACAAAATAATTGTCAAAAAATTGCTTTGGATTCTTACACCGAAAATAAAAAATCCCATTCACTTTATTATAGCGAAGGTTTTTACATTAGAGGTTTTCATTTTATGAAGGATATTTAAAAATTTTCTAACTTAAATTTTTCACGACATAAATTTCCAGAACCTAAATTTTCCAGAACCTAAATTTTCTAAGGGCAATGTTAAAAATATCAACATTTAATGTAAATTCAATTAGGGCTAGAATGCCAAGGCTTTTGGCTTGGTTGAAAGAATCAAATCCCGACATAGTTTGTTTGCAAGAATTAAAATGTGAAGAAAAAAATTTTCCATTTGAAGAATTGCTCGATGCCGGATATAACGCAGTTGTAAGTGGACAAAAAACTTATAATGGAGTGGCAATTTTATC
>CAILUF010000173.1 GCA_903837365.1 uncultured Alphaproteobacteria bacterium
AATCTCTTAGAATTACACCAACAATCTTATCGAAAAATTTAACTTAAATTCATAAAATGATTCTTCGTTATTCACGCCCGGAAATGACTAAAATTTGGTCACAAGAAAATAAATATCAAATCTGGTTTGATATTGAAATTTATGCCTTGGAAGCCCTAGAAAATCTTGGAGTTGCACCAAAAAATACCGCCCAAAGAATTCGTGAAAATTTTTTAAAAGCTGGTGGAAAATTTAACGCTCAAAGAATTGATGAAATTGAGCGAACCACTAAACATGATGTTATTGCTTTTCTTACTCATTTAGCAGAATTAACTGGTGAAAATTCTCGCTTTATTCACTTTGGCATGACCAGTTCGGATGTTCTCGATACTTGCCTTTCGGTACAATTAAATCAATCTTGTGAATTGTTAATAAAAGATCTTGAGAATGTTTTAAAAGCAATAAAGATTCGTGCTTTTGAACATAAATTCACAATTTGTGTTGGAAGATCACATGGCATTCACGCCGAACCAACCACCTTCGGTTTAAAGCTTGCAAGATTCTACGCTGAATTTAATCGCAATCTTCAACGTCTAAAAAATGTTAAAAATGAAATTGCCATTTGCGCTATATCTGGAGCGGTTGGAACTCACGCCAATGTTTTACCGCAAGTTCAAGAATATGTTGCTAAAAAACTAAATCTAATTCAAGAAACAACTTCAAGTCAGGTAATTCCTCGGGATCGTCACGCCATGTTTTTCGCAGTTCTGGGTGTTATTGCCTCATCAATTGAAAATATCGCTACAGAAATTCGTCATCTTCAGCGAACTGAAGTTTTAGAAGTTGAAGAATTTTTTTCAGCAGGACAAAAAGGCAGTTCCGCAATGCCTCACAAACGCAATCCCGTTCTAAGCGAAAATCTCACTGGTTTAGCAAGAATGATTAGAAGCTCGGTAATCCCTGCCCTTGAGAATGTTGCGCTTTGGCATGAGCGCGATATTTCGCATTCTTCAGTTGAGCGCATGATCGCCCCTGATTCATGCGTTACTTTGGATTTTGCCTTAATGCGTCTCGCCAATCTTGTTGAAAATCTTACAGTTTATCCACAAAATATGCAAAGAAATCTTGATAAGTTGGGTGGATTGGTTTTTTCACAAAGAGTTCTTCTTGCGCTAATTGATGAAGCAGAAATTTCTCGCGAAGATGCTTATAAAATTGTTCAAGAAAATGCCATGAAAATTTGGCATCATCAAGCTGATAATTTTTTGGAATTACTTAAAAAAGATCCTTTGGTTTCTAGTAAACTAAGCAATGAAAAACTTGAGCAACTCTTTGATTTCAACTATCACACAAAACATGTTGAAAGTATTTTCAACGCCGTGTTTAAATAATTTTTTTTAAAAATAAAAATATGTCTATTTCAATTTTTGAAACTTCGGTTTCAAGTTATATTCGTCAACTCGATAATTTTTCAGTAATTTTAAATAAGGCTCAACTCCATTTAAAAAATAAAAAAATTGATGAAAATGTTTTTATTAATGCTCGACTTTTTGCTGATATGCTTCCCTTTGTAAAACAAGTTCAAATTGCTTGCGATTTTGCTAAGGCAAGCTCCGCAAGACTTGCAGGAGTTGAAATACCAAGTTTCGTGGATGATGAAAAAACTTTTGATGAACTTCTCAAAAGAATAAAAAAAACTACTGATTTTCTTAAAACTTTTAAAGCTGATCATTTCAAAGATAGTGAAAAAAAACAAATTTCCTACAGCGCTCACGGTATGGATTTTAATTTTATTGGCAAAGATTATTTATTAAATTTTGCTTTACCAAATTTTTATTTTCACTTTATTACCGCTTACAATATACTACGTAATCAAGGCGTTGAACTTGGTAAAGCGGATTTTATTGGCAAAATATAAAACAATAATAATTAACTGTTAATATTGCTTTCAAACAATTATACTTAATAATACTTCGAAATTATATTTCTTAACTAAAAACAATATTTTTCAACAAAATTATCAAACTTTATGAACTCACTTTTCGATCACATAAAAATTGGCGATTTAACTCTTGAAAATAGAATTATCATGGCTCCACTGACTCGCATGCGCTCTGTTCAGCCTGGCGATATTCCATCAGAACTTAATGCAACTTACTATGCTCAACGCGCTTCTGCAGGATTAATAATTTCTGAAGCAACGCAAATTAGTCCTCAAGGCAAAGGATATCCAGCAACTCCAGGTATTCACTCGCAACAACAAATTGAAGGTTGGAAATTAGTTACTTCCGCGGTGCATAAAAATAACGGTAAGATTTTCTTGCAATTATGGCATGTTGGTAGAATTTCTCATTCATCACTCCAACCAAACGAAACTTTACCGGTTGCACCTTCAGCCCTTCCCGCCAAAAATAGCGGAACTTATACTGCAAGTTGGAAACCTACCGCAATTCTCACCCCTCGCGCTCTCGAAACATCTGAAATTTCTGGAATAGTTAATGATTATCGTCAAGCATGTCTTAATGCCAAAGAAGCTGGATTTGACGGTGTCGAAGTTCATGGCGCTAACGGCTATTTACTTGATCAATTTTTACAAGATGGCTCGAATCAAAGAACTGACATTTACGGTGGATCAATCGAAAATCGCGCTCGTTTTCTTCTCGAAGTTATTGCGCAAGCAATTGAAATTTGGGGAAGTAATCGCGTTGGCGTTAGATTATCTCCTTATGGAACTTTTAACGATATGAGCGATAGCAATCCAGAGGCTTTATTTAATTATGTTTTTGAAAAATTAAGTCAATTAAATGTTGGTTATGTTCACGTTATTGAACCTAGAGCAACAAGCGCTGGTGGCGATGATAAAGTTAAAAATGACGCCCCAAAAACAGCAGAATTATTTCGTAAAAAATTTAATGGAATTTTAATTTCAGCTGGTGGATATAATCGTGAAAACGCAATTGAAACTTTGGCAAATAATAATGCTGATGCCGTAGCTTTTGGTAGATTATTTATTTCTAATCCAGATTTAGTTAGACGCTTAAAAGACAATCTTGCTCTAAATAAATATGATCGCTCAACCTTCTACGGTGGCGCAGAAAAAGGCTATACTGACTATCCATTTTTTTCATAAATTTTAAATAAATGAAGCAATTCAATTTTTATAGACGATAAAATATTTATTTAACCTTAGATAATAAAACATCTAATAAAATCTATTGACAAGCAGAGCGCTAATTTTAAATTTAATTTGTCGGGAGTTGCTGGAATATAACACTTTCAAGCAAAGAAATACAGCGACACGCCGGGTTTGCGTGGTGGTGGCTCCCGACACATTATCCTTCAATTAAAAATTTAAATTAAGCAAAATATTTTTTGATTTTCACTTCATTTACAAATTGAAGATTTTAGAGCCTTTAAAAGATTAGATCCTATTTAAAATTAGAGCCTGTGAAAAAATTTACTCAATGATACATTTGAGCTTTTGAGTTAATCTATAAAATGATGAGCTCGTGATACAAAGCTAGAAACTAAAGCTTTCTTTAGGTATTTTTATAAATATAATCGCGTAATTTCGTAGCAAATACTTGCCAATACTTTGGAAATACTTCCTAAAATATTTTATAATTTTTAAAGCGTTAACCTAACAGGAGATAAACTTGGCAACCGTAATCCTTTTTTTCTTTTTGCCGAATTTTTATAAAGGTTCCCTTATCGACTTAGACCCCCTCCTACCCTCGTTGATAATCTTTGTGCATGGGAGGTGGTGGAGGGTGGAGGGGCGTAACTATTGGATATTTCCATTGGTTTTGGAGCGTGCGATTCGCCTGCTTTCAAAGATTCCAGTCCTTGCGCAGGAGCGGGCGCAACTTTTTCTGATCGTCTGGAAAAAATACTCGAAGTATGTGATGAATAAACTCCACTAAAAAATTCATTAAATTTTTTTCCAATTAATTTTAAGATTGAGGGTTTCTTTTCTTCCTTTGTAACGGCTGGTATATTTGATTCCAACTCCTGTTCAACTAAGGGTTTCTTTTCTTCCTTTGTA
>CAILUF010000174.1 GCA_903837365.1 uncultured Alphaproteobacteria bacterium
AATAAAATTAGCAAATAAGTGAGAATAATTTCTGGAAAATTTCGCGGAAGAAAACTAGTTGATTCTTCACTCTTAAGAGATCTTCGTCCAACTACGGATAGTAATCGCGAAGCATTGTTTAATATTCTTACTTCAGGAAATTTTCTTAATAAAATTAATTTTAATTTAAATGATAGTAATGTTTTAGATTTGTGTTGCGGAACCGGAGCTGTAGGTTTTGAGAGTTTATCTCGCGGTGCAAAATCCTTAACATTAATCGATAATAATAACGAACATTTATTGATTGCCAAGAAAAATGCTGAAATATTAGGAGTTGTTAATGATTGTAATTTTATTAAATCTAATGCTAAGGATTTACCAATTGCAAGTGATAAGTTTGATTTAATTTTTGTCGATCCACCATATCAAGAAAATTATAATTTGATAATAAATGAATTAAGTGAAAAAAATTATTTATCGCCAAATACACTACTGGTTGTTGAATGTACTAATAACTATAAGATTAAAAATCATAATCTAAAAAATAAAAATATTTCCCTCGATAGTCAAAAAAAACATGATGTATTAAATGGATTTAATCCAGAAAATATTGCGCATTTAAATTCCAAGATATTAGACTATAGATCATATGGCAATACGGGTTTTTATTTTATTTTAACTAATGAAATACATAATAATATTTGCTAAAAGAACATGCTTTTTAGCTCAAACATTTTTCTATTTCTTTTTTTGTGGATCTTTTTTTATTTGTAGGGGAGTATTTTAGCATGATATATTCAGTTAATGAATCGCCTTGCGATATTGAATATTTGCGAATTAAAATTGCAATCCCGATGAAGTTATCCATGAATTCTGGGAAGGGCGAATCGAAATTATCTTAAATCGGTGTAAAAATTAATTTCTTTTTTAATTTTATGTGTAAATATTTAAAAAAATTCTTTTATAAAAAAAATTATGGTTTTAGAAATTTTAAAGACAATGCTTGAAATCCCTGATCTTGCTAGTAAGAAATGGATTTATGAGCAATATGATTCGCAAGTAATGAATGATACAATCGCAATTAATGGTGATGCTTCATTGGTAAGAGTTCATGGTACACAAAAAGCTCTTGCATTAACGACCGATTGCACACCGCGTTATGTTGAAGCTGATGCATTTATGGGTTCAATGCAAGCTGTTGTTGAAACTTATCGCAATATTTCAGCAACTGGAGCTAAACCTCTCGCGATAACCAATTGCTTAAATTTTGGCAATCCTCAAAAACCCGAAATCATGGGTCAAATTGTTCGTTCAATTAAAGGCATCACTGAAGCTTGTAGAACATTGGATTATCCAGTGGTATCCGGTAATGTTTCACTTTATAATGAAACTGATTCCCAGGCGATTTTACCTACCCCAGCAATTGGTGGAGTTGGACTTTTGAAAGATTTAAATAAAAGATGCGATATAAAATTTAAAAATATCGATGATGAAATATTTGTGATTGGCAAAAATTCAGGTCATTTATCATGCTCGCTTTATGAAAGAGAAATTTTAAAAAAACCTTCCGCAACCAATCCTCCGCAAGTTGATTTGATGTTAGAAAAAAAGCATGGCGAATTTGTTCGCGATTTAATATCTGCGCAATTTATCAATTCTTGTCATGATATTTCGGATGGTGGAATGCTTGTAGCACTTTTTGAAATGGCAAGTCCGCAATTTGGTTTTGATCTAGATATTTCATTGCTTAAAAGTGATAATAATTTATCCGATGAAGAAATTCTTTTCAGCGAAGATCAAGGGCGATACTTACTTACTCTTAACGCTAAGCAAGCTAAAGAATTGCAAAAAAAAGCCGATAAACTCAATATTTATTTAGTTCGAATTGGCAAAGTTATCTCACAAAAAATAATTTTTAACAATAAATCCGAGCAATTAGTGGATTTAATTAAAATTAATGAAAACTTATTTGAAAAAAAATTTTCTTAAAAAAAATATTAACTAAAATTCAATGTCAATAAAAACCTTTGGCTATACTTCTCTTGTTATGAATTTGTTAGAGAAAATTTTGGGAACAAAATTTTCAGTAACCGGAATTGAAAATCTTAGTGATCAACCAACAATGTTCGTTGCTAACCATTTTACTCGTAGCGAAACCTTTTTTGTTCCCTACATAATTTATAAAAAAACTTCTAAACAATCGCGGACTTTAGCTGATTCCAAGCTTTATTTTGGAATACTTGGTAAATTTTTAAATTCCGTTGGAACTATCTCAACTAAAAATGAAAAAAGAGATAATATCATTCTTGGCGATTTGATTAAGGGTTTAAATAATTGGATAATTTATCCCGAAGGAAGTATGGTTAAAAATAAATTAATTATTCGTAAAAATTTATTTATAAGTAGTACTCCAAGCAGAACTGGACCAGTCAGAACTGGTTCTGCAGTTTTAGCTTTGAAATCACAATTACTTCGCCAGGATTTTATTGAAGCATATCAAAAAAATGATCGCGAAACTCTCGCTGAATTTAAAAATATTTATGATCTTGAATATAGCGAAAATTTAGAGAATTTACAAACGCAAATAGTTCCTTTGAATGTTACATATTACCCGATTCGTCCAGGTAGAAATAAAATACAAGCCATAGCGAATCGCTTAATAAAAAAAATTCCCAGTCAAATCGCTGAGGAATTAGAAATCGAAGGAAATATTCTCACCGGTGCAGAAATCAATATTCATTTTGGCAAGCCAATCAATTTAGCTAATTATGTCAAGAATAAAAGATTGGTCGTTAATCAAATTCCGATTATTAAAAAAGAAACCAAAAATAATATCATATTGCGTTATTACCGCTCTAAGTTGACCAATGATTTTATGGAAAAAATTTATAATGATTGTGAAATAAATTTTGATCATATTTTTATTTCTTCATTAATTCATTTTTCATATGAAAAAATCTCAATTTCATTTTTAAAAAAAATAATTTATTATTCGGCAATTTTAATCGCCAAAAGCAATAATTACCGATATAATCATAGCATTGCCAGAGATCATATCGTTAGAATTTTTTGTGATGAAAAATTTCATGCTTTTGACGATGTTTTTGATTTAGCAATCAAGCAAAATATTATTCGATTAAACCAAGAAAATATTGTTGAAATTAATAAAAATTTATTTGAAAAAAATCTTGAATTTCATGAAATTCGTTTAGAAAACACTCTGCATGTTATCGCTAATGAATTTGCTTTACTTGAAAATGCTAATGCAATTGTTAAAAGGATCGCGAGGCTTGAAGAAAATGAACTTTCCGCTAAGATATTCAATGAAATTTATCAAGCAGATTTAAAAAATTTTGAATTAGATTATAAGCAAAATTTTGATAAAACTTTTTCAAAAGATCAAAATATCGGTAAGCCATTTTTCCTTGATAATCAAGCATTGCCAAATAAATCAAGCATTGGAATTGTTCTTTGTCACGGCTATAAATCAGCGCCAAAAGAAGTTGAATTATTGGCTAATTTTTTGAATGAATTAGGTTTTAAAGTTTATGCAGTTAGATTAAAAGGACATGGCACATCGCCTATTGATCAGAGCCGTTGTAGCTATGAAGATTGGTATCAATCATTACAAATTGGCTATAGTGCATTATCGATGATTTGTGAAAAAATAATAATGATTGGTTTTTCGATGGGTGGATTATTAACGCTTTTATCTGCAAGTAAAAAATCCAACAACTCAAAATTATTATCAATAATTTCCATAAATTCAGCATTAAAACTTAATAATTTTTCTGCAAAATTTGCGCGAGGTTTTGAATTATGGAATGATATTTTAGAAAAATTTGATATTCATAAAGGTCAATTATCATATGTTGATGATCATCCAGAAAATCCTGATATTAATTATAGCCGTAACTATATTGCCAGCGTTGCTCAGTTAGAAAAATTAATGGATGAATGCGATAAAAATCTTTCTTTAATAAAATGTCCAACCCTTGTTATTCAAGGAGATAATGATCCTGTAGTTAATCCCATAAGTGGACAAAATATTTACAATAAAATAAATTCTTCAGTAAAATTTTTATCTATACTGGAATTTAAAAATCATGTAATTATTTATTGCAATGATAGTCAAAAAGTATTCGATGAGATAAAAAAATTTTTTGTAAATTTAAAGTTATTTTAAATTAAAAAAATTAATCTAAAAACTATCCAAATTTATAAAATGCTATTTTTTACTGATAAAGTTAAATGAAAATTCCTAAGCCAAATCAATCAAATAATAATCTTCCTGAGGATGAAGAGGAGTCAATTGAGATTGATAATTCTGGGCCATCAATCGTATCGCTAAAAAATAATAAATTAATCATCATTGTTGCATCAGCTATTTTGATCACTGCGGTACTTTATTTTTTTTTCTTTCGCGATAAAGTTCAGGATGGACAAGAAAATATTGAAGAAGTATTGCCAGATCTCAATGCTCAAGTTTCACCAAATGATTCAGGAAAATCATTTTTTGAATTTGATAAATCAACTGAAAAAAAAGATATTAAAGATCCTGAGCTCTTAAAAAATCAAGAAACTCCTGAAATTCCATCTTTACCTGAATTATCAAAGGAAATGCTTGCGCCAAGCCAACTTAATTTGACTCCACCACCAGCCGAAGAAAAAAAAGATTTTTTTCAAGAAAATGGAATTCAGCCAATTAATCCAAATGATCCACTTAAGCCAGTTAATCCAAATGATCCACTTAAGTCAGTTAATCCAGTTAATCCTCAGCCAATAGCTACTAAAACGCCTGAACAAATTATTCAGGAGCAAAATCAATTATTGATAAATCAACAAATTGAAAATGATAAAAAATTTGCCCAGCTAAATCAAAATAATCAAGAACAGCAAAAACAGCTTGATCAAAAAATAAAACTTGATCCGCGTTATACGCCAATCATTGTTTTTTCAGGTGGATATACATCGCCAACCCAAGCAATTGGTAATAAAGAAAATATTATTCAAATTAAAAAAAATCCAATAAGCGAACTTAAGGAATCGCAAACTACTGTTGATGCAACCTATATCGCCGATGGTTCAATTACAATTGCGCAAGGAAAAATGATTTCAGCAATTCTTGAAACGGCAATTAACACAGAAATGCCTGGCATTGTTCGCGCAGTGGTTAGTCGAGATATTTTTGGTGAATCAGGAAATAAAATTTTAATTCCTCGCGGATCAAGACTTTACGGTTCATATTCATCATCAGTTCAACGAGGTCAAGCAAGAGTGCAGATTGGTTGGACAAGATTAATTAGACCGGATGGCGTAAGTTTGAATATTAATTTTTCGGCTGCGGATCAATTTGGTCGTTCGGGTATTCCAGGTGAAGTTGATAATCGCTATTCATCGGTTATTGCCAATTCTCTTTTAACGAGTATTTTAACGGTTGGAGGTGTTGCAACTGCGCAAAAATTATTCAGCAATAACACTAATTCTACGACTACCGTTAATCAAAACCAAGGAATTACAACCACTACAACCAATGCTACTAACCAAGCAATTTACGATGTTACCAAAACTATTCTTGATACAATTGGTCAAATAATTACCAATTCAATTGATCTCAATCCAGTAATTAGAATACCGCAAGGTACTAAAGTTACGGTGATTGTAAATTCAGATATTAAAATACCGCCAGCTAATAGCAAATAACTATAAATGTTAACTATAACATGTTATATTTAAAAACTATTTAAAAAAAAATCTTTAGATAAAAATGTTTTAAAATAAAACTATTAATTATTTTTTGTAAAAAATTGTTGTTATGACTATAAATAAAAGAATTATAAATTTACATTTAATTTCAGATTCTACGGGGGAAACCTTGAGCTCAGTAGCAAGAGCTGTATTATCGCAATTCGAAGGTGTTGAGTCAAATGATTTCATTTGGCCTTTAATTAGAACCAAACCGCAACTTGATCGCGTTTTGGAATCAATTTCTAAACAACCGGGAATTGTGTTATATACAATTTTGCATGATAATTTGATCGAAGACCTGCGCAAGGAATGCTTTAAAATGCATCTTCCTTGCATTCCAGTTTTATCGCATATTATCGCTGAATTTTCAAATTATCTAAACATGAATATCAGTCACACTGTTGGAAGACAACATCTTTTGGATGGGGAATATTTTTCAAGAGTTGAGGCGATAAGTTATGCATTAACTCATGATGATGGTCAATCTTCATGGGATTTGTATGACGCAGATATTTTGATAATTGGAGTTTCGCGAACATCAAAATCGCCAACTTCAGTTTATCTTTCATGTCGAGGTTATAAAACTGCTAACATTCCCTTTGTTTCGCTGGAAACTATTCCGCACTCAATTTTTGAGTTAAAGAAACCATTGATTGTTGGCTTGATTATTAATCCTGATAAATTAGTGCAAATTAGGCAAAGTCGAATGGCATTGATTGGTAAAGATATCGGTAATGATTATATCGATGTTGAAGCTATTAAAAAGGAAGTAGCGGAATCAAGAAAGCTATTTACTAAACTTAATTGCCCAGTAATTGACGTTACCAAAAGATCCGTAGAAGAAACATCAGCAAAAATTATCCAGCTACTACAGGAAAAAAAACTGAATGAAAAAATTGTAAAATAAATTTTTTAATAAAAAAAGCCAATTACAATTTTTTTTTAATAAAATATTTTGGGAAAAATATGACAAAAAGAATGATTTTAATTGTTGACGATGAGCCTACACAGCGTAAGGTTATCGGCAAATTTATAGATGGTCTAGGACATAATTCTATTGACATGAGTAGCGGAATGGAGGTGGTAGATTTTTTTATGAATAAAAAAACCCTCAAGGGTGTTTCATGTAACGAGATTGATGTCATGCTTCTTGATTTGTCAATGCCTGACCTGGATGGACTTGAAGTTTTAAAACAAATTGCGCCAATTAAAGGTGATCTTCAAGTGATTGTTTTGACTGCGAATCAAGATGTTAATTTGGCAATTACGGCGATTAATTACGGAGCAATTGATTATATCGTTAAAGGTGAAAAAGATATTATTGCGCGAATCACTGCATCAATTAACAACGCCATCGAAAAGAAAAATTTAAAATATCAAGTTTCGCATTTAGCTCGTAAAGGTAAGGATCAGGTAGCATTTTCGGATATAATTGGTCAAAGCGAAATCATGATGAACATGGTTCGCCTCGCTAAAAAAGTTACCAATTCTAATATTTCAATTTTAATCGAAGGTTCGAATGGAGCTGGTAAGGAAATTTTAGCGCGAGCTATTCATGGATCAAGTTCTAGATCTGGCAAGCCATTCATAACTGTAGAATGTGATTTGTTAAAAGCTAACACCGTTGAAGAGGAATTGTTCGGTGTTGAAGGGCAGGTGGTAAATGGTCCAAAAAATATTGGCAAAGTTGGTGAAGCAAATATGGGAACAATTTTTTTCGAAAAAATCGATGCCTTAAAAATTGATGTACAAGTAAAAATATTGCGATTTATGCAGGAAGGAGAATATACGCCAGTTGGTGCAAAAATTCCAGTTCGCTCAAATGCAAGAGTTATCGCCTCAACAACTCGCGATTTAAATAAACTAGTTTCGTTAAAAAAATTTCGCGAAGATTTATATTATCGCATTGCTACATTTCCAATTAAAGTTCCTGATTTAAAAGAGCGTGGAGAGGATGATATTCGCTTGCTTTCGGAAAATTTTTGTCGTGATTTTAGTATTAATGAAAATAAAAAAATTAAAGCGATTAATCAAGATGCACTTTATTTGCTTTACAATTATGACTGGGAGGATAATGTCCGACAGCTAAAAAATTCGGTGTTTCGAGCGGTTGTTTTATGTGATGGCGATGTGTTGAAGCCAGAGCATTTTCCGCAATTGCTAAACAAAGAAAATAATAGTATGACCAAAGCTAAATCGGCAATCAAAAAAAATTCCGATGTTAATAGCGAATTGATTGATATTTTTGATGATGAAGGTCAATGCAAAACAATTGATCTCATTGAAGAAGAGATTATCCGGAGACTTGTCGATATTTACAATGGTAATTTATCGGAAGTAGCTAAACAACTTGATATTGGTCGATCAACAATTTATCGTAAATTAAAAATCATCAATGAATAAATTATGAAGAAAGTTAGAACAGCAATTTTTCCAGTAGGAGGACTTGGAACGAGATTTCTTCCCGCAACTAAGTCAATGCCAAAAGAAATGTTACCAATTGCTAATAAACCAGTAATTCAATATGCTTTTGAAGAAGCTAGGGACGCAGGAATCGAGAAATTTATTTTCATAACCGGTAGAAATAAAAATGCCATTAACAATCATTTTGATCATGCTTATGAACTTGAATCAAAGCTTGACGAAAATAAAAAATCAACGGAATTAACCCAAGTGGTTGGCTGGATGCCAGAAGCTGGACAAATTGCATTTGTGCGTCAGCAAAAACCTCTTGGTCTTGGTCATGCGATTTGGTGTGCGCGAAATTTTATCGCTTCAAACGAAGCATTTGTAGTAATTCTTGCTGATGAAATGATGATGCATGATGATTCAAAAAATAAAAACTTTCTAAAAAAAATGATTGAATTCTACGAGCAAAAGCCAAGTGATTCAAGCGTTGTTGCTGTAGATGAAATAGCCATTGAAGATTCTAAGAAATACGGTATTATTAAAGTTGATGGTCAAGAAAAAATAATTGATATGGTTGAAAAACCTCAACCTCATGATGCTCCTTCAAACCTAGCAATTACTGGTCGATATATCCTTCAGCCTAAAATTTTTGAATATCTTAATAAATTTGAAATTGGTAGCGGTGGGGAAATTCAACTTACCGATGCGATGCAAAGAATGTGCAAAGATTATCCATTTTTTTATAAAAAAATTGATGAACAAAGATTTGATTGCGGTAATGTTTTAGGCTATTTGGAAGCTAATATTGCTTTTGGCTTGAAGGATAAAAAAATTAATGCTGATATTAAAAAAATACTAAAAAAATATTTGTAAAT
>CAILUF010000175.1 GCA_903837365.1 uncultured Alphaproteobacteria bacterium
TAATTCCCTCATTTAAAATTGATGAATTGATAAAATTAATTAAAATTAATTTAAATGCAAATGTAATTTTAAGTAAGTTGCGATCAATGCTTGTCTATTTTCTAGCTTTATAAATATGCTTTAAAGAGATTGTAATTTATAAAAATATTGCCAATTTAAAAAAAATATTTATGATGTTTTTTTTAATAAAAAAATTTTTATGCGAGTATTATTTTTAGGTGATATTGTTGGAAGATCTGGACGTGAAGCGGTTTGTAAAAACTTAAGTCAAATTAAACAAGATCATAAAATTAATTTTACAGTTGCAAATTGCGATAATGTTTCAGCTGGCTTTGGGATTAACCGCAGTGCGTATGATGAATTAGTTAATGCTGGAGTTGATGTTTTGACAGGAGGAGATCACATTTGGGATCAAAGAGAAATTAACAGTTTTATTAATGATGCTAAAAAATTACTTCGTCCGCATAATTTCCCAAAATCATGTCCAGGAGTTGGAGCGAGAATTTTTGTTGATAGTCAAGAGCGAAAAATTTTGGTAATTCATTTACTTGGCCAAGTTTTTATAAAATATCAAGTTAATTGCCCATTTGCTTGCGCTGAAGAGATTTTGTCAAATAATGCTCTTCTTAAAGATGTCGATGTCATAATAGTTGATTTTCACGCCGAAGCTACTTCGGAAAAAATGGCAATGGCAAAATTTTTAGACGGGAAGGTTAGTTTGGTAATTGGAACTCATACTCATATTCCTACCAATGATGCGCATATTTTAACTGGTCAAACCGCTTACCAAACAGATGCAGGAATGTGTGGAGATTATGATTCTGTAATTGGCATGGATAAAAATATTCCACTGCAAATGTTTTTACATAAAAGGAAATTCGATAAATTTCAAGTAGCGCAAGGTCAAGCAACTATTTGCGGTGCAGTTGTGGAATTAAATAAATTTGGACTTGCAACGCAAATTTATCCATTAAAAATTGGTGGAATTTTGGGACAGGATTTCAAAAAAAATAATTGAATAATTTTTTAATATGAATGAAGAATCGCAAAAAAAAATTGCCGAAATTATTCGGGTAGATCATGCCGGAGAAACTGGTGCAAAAGTAATTTATGAAGGACAAATTCTAGCATTAAAACTAAAAGGTGATCATAAAACTCTCGAAATAGTTAAGGAAATGCGCAATCAAGAATTAAAACATTTAGATTATTTTTCACAAAAAATAATTGATCAAAAAGTTCGTCCAACCTTAATGCAACCTCTTTGGAAAATTGGTGGATTTCTTTTGGGATTCACAACAGCGATGGTTGATAAAAAATCAGCAATGACCTGCACAACTGCTGTTGAAGAGACTATTGATGATCATTATAATCAACAATTAAATGAATTAGAAATAATTAAGAAGCAACAAAAAACCGCTAAAATAGAGAATTGTCAGCAAGAAATATTAAAAAACAATAAGGTTATTGATAATTTATTAGAAAATATTCAGCAATTTCGTCAGGAAGAAATTGAGCATCGCGATATAGGCTATGAGAATAATGCTCGAGATTTTAAATTATACAAACCACTTGATAAGTTTATAAAATTTACCACAAAATGTGCGATCGAAATATCTAAAAAAATTTAATTTTTAATTTTATAACTCTCTAAAATTCTTTGTAATAAATTTAATTTTTCTCTGTTCATTTCTCCTTCACAACGCCATAAAATTTTACCCTTATCGTCAAGAAGTAATAGGTAAATTTTATCGCCTTGCATTTTTAAGATTTCGAAGAATTTATCACGATTAGTGAAAACGGTAATTGTTCTATTTCTTGCCTCTTCATCCCTAATACCAATGCGCATGCCATTGTTAATCCATGCCCGTGAAAAAGTACCAAGTTCATAGATTACCGGTAATTCATAAAATTTTATGGAAAGATTTTTATTTAGATCAATTATTTTATTAATGGATGGAATCCAAGTATCAATTGCAGTTTGATGTTCTCTTTCAAAACCAATTGACACGATGTTTAATTTTCCAGAAAAATCTTTAGGTAAATTAAAATTTTCACCATTTAAATTTGCGCCAGTAATTAAAGGAAAATGCGAAGTTTCACCAGGAGTAATCGCTGAGTTTTGCGAAGCGCTAATTAAACATGAGGATAAAAATGATAAGATGATCAATAGAGAAATTTTTTTCATAATTTAAATAAATGTTTCTTTAATTTTAATAAGTTCTGCAATTGCTTGTGCACAAAAACCACCTTTATCTTTTTGATTTATATCAGCCCTTTTAATAGCCTGATCCTCATTTTCGACGGTGATAATTCCATTGGCAATTGCTAAACCATGTTTTGTTGCAAGATAACTTAATGAATTTGAGCTATTATTACAAACAATATCGTAATGCGATGTTTCGCCCCTGATTACGCAACCTAAAGCAATGTAACCAGAATAATTTAATGCTTGAGATGAGTTGTGAATCATCGCGATGCAAGGACCAATTTCAAGTGCTCCATGAACTGAAATAATTTCATATTCAAAACCTAATTGGCGTAATTTCGAAACAGCTCCATTTAAAAGCATTTCAGAAATATGTTTATAAAAAACTGCTTGAATTATCAAAACTCTTTTCATTGTTTTTTAAAGTTTTAATGTAAAAATTATTTAATAATTTAAATGTTAA
>CAILUF010000176.1 GCA_903837365.1 uncultured Alphaproteobacteria bacterium
AATAATATTAAAAAAGTTGAAAAAATATACATTGATCCATAAACAGTTATAGCGCGAAGAATTTCTTTATAACAAAAATTTTTTTTCTTAAAGCTAAAAATTTTGTGAGTAAAATAATTATGAATTACGCTAAAAATATAAAATAAGGATATTTTTACTAAATCCATTAACAATATTTTGTAGAGTCCAAGGCCAATTAAATAATTAAAAATAAAATTATAACCACCAACAAGTAGAAATCTAGATTTATGACTAGAAACCAACTTATCTAAGTTAATCCCGTTAAGATATTTATTAATTGTGAATAATTGTAGTATTTTGTTTATTTCAAACATTTTTAAATAATTGATTTTTTAATTCTTCAATCAATGATTTTGCACTTAGAAATGCGGATTCTACTCGACCTTGAATCAGCCAATCCGAACATATAGCTAAGGAATTTTTAGAATCATAATAATATTGCAAACCATTTTGTTTAGCAATATTAGCATATTTCCAAAGATGAATATCGCTATATAAAATATCACCGATTTTACAATTTGAAGCATATTCAAATTCAGCAATCAATTCATTTTTAACAATCTCCAAATCTTTATCAATATTATCTTTTGCCCATGAGTTTCGCGATAATATTGTCAGAGAATTTGATGGATTTCTACTTGGTTTTGAATTTTCAAAAGCTATCCAGCTCAATTTTGAATTCTTTAAATATGCACAATCCCATTTGATTTCTGGTTTGTTTTTTAAGCCTAGCATCAGCGCAAAGCATGGAAGCATTTCTTTATTTTGAATATCGGCAAAATATTTAAAATTTTTTGGCAAAATTTCACAAGCTTGCTTTGGAGGAATCGTCAAAATTACTAAATCAAATTCACCACAGGAATTATTTTTATCATCAAAAATTTCTAATGATTTGGGTTTTTTTTTAATTTTGGAAATTCTTGTTTGTAGTTTAATATCAAAGTCTTTAGCTAAATATTTAGTCAAGGAATTCATTTTAGGAGAAGCAATGAAATGCTTATTTTCCTCGCTCCATTGTCGAGAATAACTAATTTTATTATCATCAATTTCAACAAAATTCGCTTGCCAATTTTCAATAATTTTTAGATCAATAAATTTCTGTAAATAGGCAATAAATTCAGGTGTTTTTGCTGTAAAAAATTGCGCACCAAAATCAAAAGAAAATTCATCTTTATAGCGACATGCCATTCTTCCACCTACTCCCCTAGCCTTTTCAAAAATTGTAATATTAGCAATTTCTTTTAATTCATTGGCAGTAATTAAACCAGAAATTCCCGCCCCAATTATTGCAATATTTTTACGAGTCATAATTAGTGAGTTTATAATTAATTTGAATAATTAATATTTATAATTAACAAATGCTATTTATCTTAACAAGAAATTATTACTTCGAGATTATCACTTGAAATAAATTCAATTTTTTGAGCATTACAAACATTGGCTATATCAGCTCCAACCCTTGTTAAATCGAGATTAGTGGTGATTTGTAAAAGTGCAATTGTTGATTTCATTGACAGGTTTTTTTCAGATTTAAATTTTCTAACCTCAAAAATAATCGCCAAAACTTCATCGCCAATTTCAAAATATTTTTGATTTAATTGTAAATTATTTGGTAATTGTGGATAATTTTTACGAGCATGAATTGAAATATTTTTCTCAAATTCCTCAGCAAAAATTTTACTATAAATTTCTTCGCAAATATGCGGAATAATTGGTGCAAAAAGTTTTAAAATATTTTTCAAACATAAAAATAATGTTGCTAGTGAACTTAATTGTTTAGCGATAATATCATTTTTTTGATCCGCATTAAGCTCAATATTTTCCAGGATTTGCGCTGATAATCCATATGATCTAACTTTACAAATTTCCAAATAATTATCGCAAAAATAATGCCAAAAAAATTCTTCAACAACTTCACGAGCTTTGGCATATTCAAAAACTTCAAATTGCTCATTATATTTTTTGATAACCAAATCAAGGCGATTTAAAATCCACAAATCCAAATCTTCCGTAATAAATTCAACTAATTTTTCATCGCTAATTTGATGGATATTTTGATTTAATATTACAAAATGTTGGCTACAAAATTTTGCCGAATTAAATAATTTAGTAATTAATTTTTGACCAATTTTAAAAGTTTCTTCACTAAAGGTAATATCAGCACCAAGACTAGAGGCTGAAGCCCAATAACGTATTACATCTGCAGATTTTTCAGAAATTAATGCTAATGGCGTTACCACATTTCCCTTCGATTTACTCATTTTGGTTTTATCCGATGCCAAACACCAGCCCGATATCATCAAATTTTTCCACGGAATGGTAATTTCAGGATTAGAATTTTCTTGTAATTTTTTAGAACCATCTTGATTTATTATTGCCTGATCTTTCTCATCTTTAACAATTTCTAAGCTATGTAAATAACTTTTAACAATTGTATAAAATGCCCAACTTCTGATTATTTCATGAGCTTGCGGACGTAAATCGGCAGGAAATAATTTTTGATGACGATTACTATCAAAACAAATTTCACTTGTAATTCCTTTGCTGGAAAGCTGTGGCGAAATTGATGAAGTTGCCCAAGTATCCATGATATCAGTTTCGGGCGTAACAATCCAAAATTCTTTTTTTGAATCTTTAATGATTTTTTTACTTCTATCATCATCATTTAATTTTTCTCTAAACTCCTTGATCTTATCTTCATCTTCGTCATTTGGTAAAAAATAGCCTTGCGGAATATCATTTTCAGGATCAACTGGTAATTGCTCAATTGAAGCAACAACTGTTCTATAGGCCAAATCACTTTCAAAGAATTTTTCATTTGGACTTATAAATTTTACTTGCGTTAAATTTTCGCAATTAGCATTTTTAAGATGCCAAACTGGAAATTTTACACCAAAAAATCTTTGTCTTGAAATACACCAATCTTTGGAAAGTCCATCAATCCATTGATCGATTCTTACGCGCATATATTCGGGATACCAATTACACTGATGAGCTTTTTGTTTTAATTTTTCTTTTTTGTCACTTATTTTAACATACCATTGCGGTTTACTGATAATTTCGATTGGCACACCGGAGCGCTCAGCGCATTTGACTGGACGAATTATTTTTTCTTTAGGTCGCGAAAATATCGGGTAGTTTTTTTTGTCAATTGTTGATTCTAAATCTGAAAGTAATTTGATAATTTCTTCTTTAGCAATTTTAATTTTTTTATTGGCAATTTTATTATAATTTTCAATAAAATTAGCTGGATCTTTAATTGGATTTTGAAATGATTTTATATTAATAGAAAATAACAAATTTAAAGGATTATAAATTGCTGAATCTTTTCCAATATATTGCTTGCTTTCCTCATCTTTAGAAATATCAATTAGTTCGATTAATGATCCGTCATCGCCGATAATTTCACGATTTTCTAAGCCATATTTTTCCCACCAAATAACATCAGTATCATCGCCGAAAGTGCAACACATTACCGCTCCCGAACCCTTATCTTTTTGCACTAAATTATCAGCGATAATTGGAACTTTTACGCCGAAAAGTGGAGTAATAGCGTATGAGCCAGTTGGTCCTTCGCTTCCTTGTTCTTTAAATTTATTTTTATCTAAAATTAAATCTTGATATCTAACATCCTCACCATTGATCATTACTGCGACACATGCCGAAAGGAGCTCGGGACGTGTTGTCATAATTTCAAGTGGATAATTTTTATCAGCAATTTTTTCTAAAGAATCATTGGCGATTGCAAAATTAATGTAATGCGCTTCGCCTTCGAGATCCTTGTCAATAATATCAGCTTGCGCTAGAGCCGTGCGGTCAGAAATATCCCAGTAAACTGGTTTTGATTGCTTTTCAACCAAGTCTTTATTGAATAAATCAATGAAAGAAGCTTGAGAAATTTTTTGTACCTCGGGCGAAATAGTTTGATATTTTTGTTTCCAATCAACTGATAAAGCAATTTCATTAAATAAATTTGCAAATTCTTCTTCAGCTTCTTTAACTACTTCGCGACACTTGGTAACAAAAGTTCCGCGTCCATTTTCATTTTCATAAATTCCGGCTTTTTTGCCAATTATTTTTTCAACTAATCTTTCGGTTGGAAGGCCATTATCATCAAAGCCCATCGGATAAAAAACATCTCTACCTTGCATTCGGTTATAACGCGCAACAAAATCCGTTTGAGTATATGAAAAAATATGACCCATATGCAAAACTCCTGATACTGTAGGAGGTGGAGTATCAATTACAAAAGTTTGATCCTTAGGTAAATCATCTCGAAATTGATAAATGTTTTTTTCTTGCCAAAAATTTTGCCAAAATTTTTCAGCTATTTTAGCATCATATTTATCAGCAAGTTTTTGAATTTTATGATCATTATTTTCAGCTTTTAGCAAAGATTCTTCTGTGTTTTTTTCAGGGTATTTACTCATGAGCAAACTAATTTAATTCAATAATTTCGATGGTAAAATTTCCGACACTTTGCAAATAAATTTTATCGTCAACAACAATTGGCGAATGCGAAATTTTCTTACCAATGTCAATGCTATTTTCAATATTACCATCAAGTGGAGAAACCGCAATTAAAGCACCATCATCGCGAGAAATCAACAATTTATTTCCTGCCATAATTAAGCCATTATAAATAAATTTTGAAGCTGGTTTTTTGTTATTTTTATAAGCTGATAATTGTTTAATCCATTTAATTTTTGAATTAAGGCGATTAATAGCGATGAGTTTATTTTCAAGATTTATAACGTAAAGATAATCCTTGGCTAACCAAAAATTAGATATTCCAGCGATTTGTTTTTTCCAGATTTGCGAACCATTTTTAATATTTATAGCCTTCATTAATCCACCATTGCCAATTGCATAGGCAACATCATTTTTTACCAAGATATTGGCATCTACATCGTTAAGATAAAAATCAGAAGTAATCGCTTTATTTAAATTTAAATCTTGAACCCAAATTACTTCACCAGATTTTTTATTGAGTGCATAAATCTCTCCTGAAGAGTAAGCGACCAAAATTTTATCTTGATAAATTACTGGCATTGGCGTACCCAAAATTGCCGTTGATCGACCTACTCCCATATGGCTAAAAACCAATTCACCATTTTCAGCATTAAAACAATAAAGATGATTATTATCACTTGCCACATAAAGCAAATTATCGCTAACTATTGACCTTGAAGATAAAATGGCACTAACATATTTTTGCCAAATAATTTTACCATCTTTAGCATCCGCAACCGCAATGTGATTAGAACCAATTGTTGCAAAAATTTTATTATTAGCAAAACTAATTTGAGGAATGCGATAATTTTTTACAGTTTTTTTGTCAAAAATTTGCGATTCAAAAATTTGCTTTTTGGTTTTTAAATCATATGCAAAAAGCTCTCCTGAGGAATCTAAAAAATAAATTTTATCTTCAAAAATTATCGGTTCATAGTGAAAATTTTCAAATTTTGAAGAGCCATATAAAAATGATTTTGTCCATGATTTCGTAAGCTTAAACTTATTTTTTCTATTGAATAAAAAACTATTATTTAGCTGATAATTTTTTTCGATATTTTCATTAATTTGATTTAACGCAGTTAAGGAACCTAGAAAGCTGTGATTAGGCTTTACTTCTGGCAAGGAAATGGCGATGTTTTGTAAATTTTTATCAATTTCAAGCGAGTTATCATGCGCATAAGCTAGAACTGCCTTGGATTTGTCGTAATCTTGGTCTTTCGAACAAGCTCCAATTGCAAAGCTCATAAAGATCACTAAAAATAAATAATAGTTTTTTTTTAAAATAAAAAACATTGATTTTAATTGAAAATTTTATTTATTTTTTGAAGATTTTTTTTCAAGATCTTTTGGCTCTTGACTTGCATTTTCAGTAGATTTTTTAGAATCATCAGTTTTTAATTCGCCATCTTTTTTTAAAGATTCTTTTTTAGATTTTGATTCCGAAACCTCTTCTTTGAAACCTTTTTGGATAAGCATTTTCTTTGCATCTTGAGCTCTTGTTTTGATAGCTTTATCAGCATTGGCATCGTCAATAATTTCTGCAAAAACCTTATTGGCAACTGCTAAATTATTTTTTTGCATTTCATAAAATCCTCTTTGTTCGGCTATGTAAAATTTAAGCTCACGGGATTTTTTATAAATTTTATTTACTTTTTCTGATAAATCAGTTTTCATTAATTCATCATCGGATAGCCAAGTGCTAACTGCTAATAATCCTGCAAGATCGCTAAGATAATCATTACAGCTAAAACAATTATTTACCGCAAAATAAATTTCTCCAGCTTCTTTTTTGTTACCTTCTTCAATTAAAAAACCAGCGTAACGAAGTGAGGCGATTGCCGAAACATTCGCTGGAACGAATTTAGATTGGTGAATTTGTAATAACTTTTCTTTGGCAGTTTTTATATCGCCAGTTTGTTGCGCAAGCAATGATTCGTGTAAAATTGCCGAATATTTTTTGGCTTGAGAATTATCAAAAATACAGTAAATTCCATATGATGAGAGTAGTATCGCACTGACAATTACAGATTTTAAAATTATGTTTTTATTGATGCTTAAAAAATCAATAATCGACTTTTGATTAGCCTTAGTTCTAACATGTTTAATAGCTTTAATTATTCTTTTTGGCAT
>CAILUF010000177.1 GCA_903837365.1 uncultured Alphaproteobacteria bacterium
AGTAATTAAATATAATAAAATAACTAAACATAGTAACGCTATTAAAAAAAATTATTTATTAACATAAAATAACTAAAGAAATGCAAGGAAATTCTCCGAGATCTTCAGAAATATTAACTGAAATATTGCATGATGATACATCAACAACTATAAAATCATTATTAGAAGCTGGGCAATTCAGTGATTCTGAGTTCAAAACGAATTATAAATTAATTTTAAATGACGATGATTTTCAAAATTATTTATTAACTACTCTCAGCGATTCTCCAAAGGATGAAATAAGTTTGGAAATTAGGTTACAAAGTGTGTTGGCATATTTTAAAGAAACTCGATTATCCATATCGGATTTTGAAGGTCAAAAACTATTAGCTCTTAAAAAAGCGATTATTAATTCAATTAAAAATTTATATTTAGATTTTGAATCTGCGATTACTGTGATTATTCAATCTAATTCAAAAACTTCAACACCTCCTAGTCCAGTAAGTTTAGGGCAAGGTGATGATGATAATCAATTGCCCAAGGACAAAGTTTCTGTGCAATTAAAAAGTAAGAAAAAAATATTTGTTCGGCAATTGATAGCTATTCTATCTGAAATATTGAGTAGGAGTGAAGATGTAAATTTTACAAAAAAAATATCTAAAATTTTTGAAAAAGATTTTTATAAAAATTCCAATGAAGGCAATGCTTTATTGGTAATAGATTTAAAAAATTTATGCGTTAAAAAAAATCATCAACAAATCATGGCGATGATAAATTCGGCAAGAACAGAACCGCAGGAATTGGGATTGCAAGATCAATCTTGGCATTTAAAAACCCAGCAAGTTTCAAGGAAGATTATCGATTATTTTAAATATGAATTCATATTTAATTGCATATTCGATCAAGCAAAAGAAAGGGTTGATGAATTGAAAATATCTGATCCAAAATTTAATGGTGATGCTAAAGTTTATTTAAATTTTTATCGTTCATTTAATTTGATCATTAGAACATATGCCAAAGATTTATCATTAAATTTTCCAAACATCAATTTTCGATCATATGATTGCTCTCAAGATTCATTTAAACCAAATGAAAAGCAAATAGAAGAATTTTATAAAATTATCACCGCTATTGCTGATAATGATAAGTTGCTTAAGTTGGTATCTAAAGATATAATCAAAGAAATTTATGACGAAAAAAAATCATATGTTTCAGAAATATTCAATCTACAGAACTTTAAAAGATTAAAAGGATTAATTGAAGAAATTGCTATGGATAAAATTGGACATTTAATGAATTTAGGTATTGGTAGCGAAGATATAGACAAAATAATCGATAAAAGTATTTATAAATGCCAAGTTAAAATATTTAAAGATGAAATTTCAAATTTACTGCAAGATAAAAATTCTTTGGAAATATTTAGTTTTAAAAAAATTACTGAAATATTTGATTCAGTTCATAAGAAAACATTAATCGATCTAAAATTTACGCATGAATCAAAAATATCGACCTCGCCAATGCCATTAAATGGTCCGCAAGGAGCTTTATCAAGCAAATCAAGCAGTGAAAAAGAAATATCTTAGTAACCAACAAAAACTAACGTAAATAAATTATTAATTTAA
>CAILUF010000178.1 GCA_903837365.1 uncultured Alphaproteobacteria bacterium
CGCAAAATAATCCCAACAAAATTACCTTCAATGAAGTTGCTAACATCTCAAAGCAATGGGATCAAACTTCTCGAGGATTAACCACAACCTCGCAAGTAGCAATTGCCGTTGCTGCGGTTGTAGCATCATGCGCTATCACTTCATGTCTAGCAGCTCCAGAAGCAGCTGCTGTAGGAGCTGGTACTGGAGCTACTGCTGGTGCAACTACCGCAACAACTGCAACAGTTGCGACTACCGCAACAACCGCAACGACTGCTACAACTGCAACTGTAGCAACTAGCGCAACAGCTATAACCACAACAACTGTAGCCAGTGCATCATTAGCTGAAATTGCCGTAACTGCTGGAACTGCCGCATTAACTGCAGGAGCCACTAGCGCAGCAGCAACTGCCACAATTTCTGCAACCAATGCTTCAATGAACACCGATTCTAACTTCCTAAACTCAGCTAATTCAATTGCCGATCAATCCTATAAAACTACCACTTCAGAACAATCGCTTAAAAATATTGCACTCAGTGCTACTATTGCTGCGATTGCAGCAGGAGCTTTGAAGGCTAGCGGAGGAACAACTAGTTTACTGAAGGGAGAAGAAAATGCGGTTTATAAGCCGGATCCAAATCTTATGGCAACAGACCCTAATTATGTTGCTACCGTTAATGCTAAATATCCGAACTACAATGGAGTGATAGATCCTTCGGTAAATAACATCGGAATAGCTAATACCACCCCTAATCCGAGTCAAATTGGAACGCCAGTTCCTCATTATTCCACCAATCCTTTTACAGCTAGCTTTTGGCAAGGTTTTGGCAAGGAAAGCGGCTTTATTTCAAGCAATACAAACCAAGCTGGCGGAATGAACTCAATGTCTTTGATGCATGACCCTTGGGCTGGTAGTGCTCTAATTAGAAATATTCCTCTAGGAACCCAGCTTAGTATACCGCCAGCAATTTTGGTTCAATATTGTGCCACATTTCCAGGGGCGTGCGGAGCTACTGTTAGCGGTTCAATGAATAATCAATTTGGTACTGAAAAATGATAAAGAAATTACTTACCCTTACACTATGTTTAATTATCTCTAGTTGCTCTGGTTTTACTAGTGGTGCAGGGTTAAAACTTAAAACAGGATATAGTTACATAAAACTTGGGAATGAAGTTATTAGTTTTGAAAAGCCAGCTGGAAATTGTGGAGCTAGTGTAGTTTTTTTTGGAATATTATTGCCTGTGATTCCGGTATGGTTTAATTTTAATAGTTGTGAGAAAGCTTTTGATATAAAGGTTACTGGTATTCAAAGGTTTGGAGAAGATGCAAAAATAAAACTAAAATATAATGGCGTAACCTATGACCCTGTTTCTGTAGAAAAGCTGACAATGCTTTATGGAAAGAAAGGGGAGTATCAAGCTGAATATGGTAAAAAATTCAGATTCAAAGTCGAAAACTTTTGGAAATTTCGCATGGCTGATGACAAAGCCCTAATAATTAGCGGTAAAGTAGACAGGAAAGATTTTATTGGAGAACTTCCTGTAAAATGGAGCATTATGACCTATGATAACTGGGTGATTCCTGGGACATAGGACATAAAAATCTTGTCAGTTTCTTAAATAGGATTCAGGCATTTAATTTAAAGAAATATTAACAATTAATCTAAATCAAATTATGAAAAAACTTCTAAAACCACTAACCCTTTTAATTCTAATAACATCTATTGCCAGTTGCGTTTCTGTTAGATCTGATAAGTATGTCGCGATAAAGCCAGAAGACCTAAAAGTTTCATCAGCCAAAAAATCTAAAATATTTATCGATTGGGGATTTCGCAACATCAACAATAGCAACCCTCCACAAATTGTGGTAGATAATGCCATATCTACTCAGAAGAAGCTTTTCTCCGAAGCAATAAAGGAGTCCGAGTGTTGTGAAATTGTGAATGAGAAGGATGAAGCTGACATTCTTGTTCAAGGTAAATTTCACAACGAAACTAGTCAGGCTGGCATTTATGCTGCCATGTTAACAGGCTTAACGCTCTACACAATACCATCTTGGATGAATTCTAAGATGAGAATTACTGCCACGGTAAATAAGGGGAAATTAACGAAAGATTACGACTTAAAAGATTCCTTATTTTTTGCTCAATGGTTACCGCTTTTCGTAGTTCCAATTTTTACCGGAAATCAGTTAGCAGTCGAAATTGAGGTTAATAAAAACCTCTACAAAACACTTCTGACTCAAATGAAAAAAGACAAATTTTTCGGCAAATAAATATGCACAAATTCGTCAAAATCACTTCCGTCTTCATAGCTTTTTTTCTGCTAAGTGGCTGTGTAATCTTCAAAGGAAATAATCTGACAAAGATTGATCCTAGTCAAACAAAAATAGCCCTTAGCAAAAAGAAAAAAATTTATGTTCGATGGGATTTTGATTTTATACCAATAGCCTACAGTAATATGACTTACGATGACAGATCTCGCCTATTTGAGAGGATTTTAGAGGAATCAAATTGCTGTGAGTTGGTTAAGAAAAAAGCTGAAGCGGATATTATCTTTGAAGGAAAGGCTTATGACCAAAGAAATCCGGCAAGATTTGTTGGATTTTTTATCACAGTCGCAACTGTCTATGTCATTCCATCATGGCATGTGGCGAAGATATTTGTAACCGCGGATGTCAAAGACGGCAAACAGACTCGTCACTTCGAAGCAAGCGACTCAATGACGACGGCAATATGGCTTCCATTCATTATAGCAACGCCATTTGCCTATGATTTCGATAAAACTCAGAAAGAAATTTTAGAAAATTCCTTCCGCTCTATTCTCTTGCAGATAAAGAACGATTTCATTTTTTAACCAACTTTTAAATAATTTATGAAAACGATTGCGCCAAAACTAAAATTATTCACAGCATATTAGGCAAGGTTCCCCCAATTTAATACAACCTCTCTACCTCTCTCTTCTTTAGGCGATTGTTCATCTCTCTTATTAATAAGAGAGATGCAAAACAACAATTGATCATTTAAAGTTAAAAAAATATAATAATCTTTGTTGATCAATATCGATATAACAGCTTCAAATTTAACAGCAGAAAATGGAACTATTTTAGCAGGTAAATTTAGAGATGAAGGAATTGATATTGTTACAAATAATGATGCAAAGCTAATGATTAATTCTGCTTTTAATACTTACGATAACAAAACAACAGTTAAAAAAGTAACCCCAAATTATGTGGGGATAGTTGCATTATCAGCTGGAAGTGCTTTAATTGGGCAAGCAATTGGAAATTATTTGACATCTTCGGTAAGCAATGTTGGACCTATAATCCCTATTACAACTGTCGCAGTTGTTTCTGGTGTTGGTGCTGGATATGCTGGTATTTCCGGGGCTTTGAGTATAAACCCAGATAACAAATCAATTTTTGATCCATTAATTAATATCAGATCATTTTATGAATCATCTTCTACTTCTAAATCTTCAATTAACTCAAATTTAAATTTTAATAGCCTTACTACACAATGAGAATTTTAATATTATTTCTGACTTTAATTATATTTCAATCATGCTCATCCCAAGCATATATAAAAAAACGAGATTTTAGACTTTCTAATAATCGCGAATTTCATAATGAGTCTTCGATTATCATAGTTAGAATCGCCACACAATCTGTTAGTACCGGAGTTTTAAAAAATAGATATGGAAATGGCTTTACAGAGATGAATTGGTGCAAAGAAAATGAAAAATTTGATTGCAAAGAAATTTTATATTTCAGCCCTTTCTCAAAGAAAAAAACTTATGGTCAATATTTATATTATAAAATCATTCCGGGGAAATATTACTTAGATAAAATAAAAGAAAAGCAGGACTATTCCGACAATTTATTCATGTTACCATTCAAATTTCTTGCTGACATTGGAACTTACGGAGCATTGATAGAGACAAACTTCAACACATCTCCTTCTGGATGGAATAAAAAACTAGGTGTGCCAAATTTTGCATCTTTTGAAGCAAAGCCAGGAGAGATCGTTTATATCGGAGATGTCAGATTCACTTTTACAAAACAAAAATATTGGCTTAAAGGAAAAATAGATTTAGAAATAGAAGATAAATATAACGATGCAGTAAAATATTTTTTAGAAGAATATCCGGAATTTAGGGGTAAAAAAATTACGAAACGCTTTATTCAATCTGGAGTTTTTTTAAATGATTATAATGCTGGATTTTTTTGGTAGATTCCTTGAGCAGTTTTGAAGTTGTTGCTTCAAAAAATACCGAAAGCGTAACCACTCAAGAATCCTACGAAACTGCCGGTAAATTTCATTCTGATTTGAAACCAATTAAAGCAAATTATCGCGCTGGAGTTACTAAAGATTTTGTTGAAGAAGGATTAAATTCAACTTCTTCATCGGTTGCATCATCAAACATAAATATCGGTGGATCAGCTTTAATCAACTCCTCCGATAAATTTTCTCTCATCGGCTCAAACCTTATTGGCAATGATTCCGTAGAAATTATTGCCAAAAATAATCTCAATATTTCTGATGCTAAAAACACTCAAAGCATAAGTTCTTATCAAGAAAAAATTACTCTCGATACGGGCATTCAAGTTGGTAACGCCTATGTGGATGCTGGTAACGCAGTGATTGACGCATATAAAGCCACTAAAGAAGTTAAAGATTCTTATGACAAACTCGAAAAAATCAAAGATTTAAAAGATCAAGGAATGGCAAGTTCCAAAGCGGTTGAACGCGCTGA